>CAXSES010000120.1:0-8347 GCA_964236225.1 uncultured Acetobacteraceae bacterium | reverse complement strand
CGCGGGAGCGCTGGCGCTTGCCTCCGCGACGCTGGCTCCGGCAACCCTGCACGCCCAGGCGACCGGCCCCGCGGCCCAAAGCGTCGCGATGCCGCAGGCTCCGGGCGCTGACGGCGCCGCAGCGATCGACCCGAACGCGGCGAACCCCGCTCCCGCCGACCCGGGGGGCCTCGACGCCGGGATCGCGTCCGTGCGCGTCAGCGTGCTGCGCCCAGAGCGCGCGCAAAAGGCGGGCCTGCGCGACACGGACCCGCGCGGGGCGGACGCGATCGACACGACCGGGCATCCGGTGCGCCCGCCTGCAGCCCCGGCCGGACCCGCCGCGTCCCGTGCGGCGGACCCCGCGGCGCCCGCGGACGAAGGCTCGGCTGCGCCGCCGGGCTTCGACGCCGCCCTGGGAAGCGCGGTGATCGGCAGCGCGCTGGCGTTCATCGCGCCGCGCTCGCTGGAGCCGACCACGGTGCCCGGCCTCGCGCTCTGGGGGCTGCAGGGCCTGGCCACGCTCGACCCGTCGCTGCGGCTGCGCACCGGCGGCAGGACCGTCCGGCTCGATTTCGGCGCGACGCGCGAGGGGCCGGCGCCCCCCGCAGGCGGCGGCCTCCCCGCGGCGGACGGCAAGGCCGGCCAGGACTCCCCCGCGACCGCAGGCACGCCAGGCGGCGCGGCAGCCTCGGACGCCCTCGCGGCCAATGCCGGGACGGGCGACGTGTTCGCGCGGCCGTTCCCGGACGCCGCGGACGCGACGGCATGGGGATCGACGGCCGCCGCGGCGATGCGCTGGGCGTGGGACAGGTCGGCCTCGATCCGCGAGGCAGGCGCGGCGGCGCCGCTGCAGGGCTTCTTCGACGAGATCTTCTCCCACCTCGACCCCTACTCGCGCTACGTGCCGCCGGCGGGCGCCGAGCATGTGCGGGACCGGCTCGCCGGGCAGGTCGGCGTGGGCGTGGAGCTGGCGCGGCTCGGTGCGAACCTGGTGCTGGCCACAGTGGCGGCGAACGGGCCGGCGGCGGAGGCGGGGCTGCGCGCGGGCGAGCGCCTGCTGGCTGTGGACGGCGTGCCCACGCAGGGCGCCGCGCCGGAGACGGTGGCGCAGAGCCTGGTCGGCGAGGACGAGAGCACGGTGCGGCTGCGCGTGGCCGGACCCGACGGGCGGGCCCGCACCCTGGTGCTGCGACGCGCGGTGGTGCCGCCTGAGACGGTGTTCGCGGAGCGGCGGCGCGGCCGGCGCGGCGCGTTGCTGGTGCTGCGCATCACAGCGTTCACCGCCGACACCGCGCAGCGCCTCAGCCAGGAGATGGAGGCGGGCCTCGACCCGCGCGTCGCCGGCGTGGTGATCGACCTGCGCGGCGACCGCGGCGGCCTGCTGCGCCAGGCGGTGACGGCGGTGGCGCTGCTGCTGGACCAGGGCGTCGTCGCGACCACGACGGGGCGCGACCCGGACGCCTCCAGGGTGTGGCGGGTGCAGGGCGGCGACCTCGCCCACCGTCTGCCGATCGTGGTGCTGGTGGACGGGCGCACCGCGTCGGCGGCGGAGATCATGGCGGCGGCGCTGGCGGACCAGCGCCGGGCCGTGGTGGTGGGAAGTGCGACCACCGGCAAGGGCGTGGTGCAGACGCTGACCGAGCTGCCGGACGGCGGCGAGCTGTTCGTCACCTGGAGCCGGGTGCTGGCGCCGCGCGGCTGGCCGCTGCAGGGGCTCGGCGTGCTGCCCCAGCTCTGCACCAGCCTCGGGTCGGAGGCCACGGCGCGGCAGCTCCTCAGCCTGGAGGCGGGCGTGCAGACCCTGGCGGGCGCGCTGGGACGGTGGCGCGAGGCGCGGGCGCCGCTCGACGCGCATGCGGTGGCGGAGATGCGCGGCGCGTGCCCGGCGGCGGAGGGACGCGACGACGACCTGGACACGGCGCAGGCCCTGCTGGACCACCCGAAGGCCTACGCGGCGGCGCTGCTGCCGGCGCAGGGCGGAGAGCGCTGACGAAGCCGTCGGGGCCGGGCCCTGCCCGCCGCCCGGAAGCGGGGACCCGCCCTGCGTCAAGGCGGCGGCGAACCATTCCTGGATCGGCCTTTCCTGAGGCAAGCCGGTCCAGAAGGGCTTCCCTGGCGGAGTTCGAGGCTCAGTCCGGCGGAATCTGAGGCCCGTGCCTAAAGGCGGGGCCTCAACCCCGCTTTCCTCTGCTTGACCCGGAGCGACCCGGCCATCATGGTGCCTCCCCGAACCGCGGCAGCCCCGCGGCGATCGCGCGTGCGGAGTCCACCATGGCGAAGTCCAACACAATCCAGATCCGGCTCGTGTCCACGGCCGACACAGGATATTTCTACGTCACCAAGAAGAACGCCCGGGCGCAGACCGGCAAGATGGAGCTTCGCAAGTACGACCCCGTCGTGCGCAAGCACGTCGCGTTCAAGGAAGCCAAGATCAAGTAGCCTGGCGGCGGGCATCCTGGTGTCCCGCCGCCTGGCTGCTTCCGGTCCCCCGCCCTGGCGGGAAGACGCACGGCCGGCCTGCCCGGCCTAGCGGGCGGTGAACTGCTTGCCGCCGAACATGTTCTCGCGCATCTGGTCGGTGATCGGGCCGCTGCGCCGCTGGTCGGCGAGGACGGCCATGCCGCGCTGCACCGCGGGCCTCGCGGCGACAGCGTCGTGCCAGCGCCTGACGCCGGGATACTCGCCGAGGTCGACGCCGCGCTTTTCCGCCCCCGTGATCCAGGGGAAGGTCGCGATGTCGGCGATGCCGTATTCCCCGCCGGCCAGGAACGCGTTGTCCGCCAGACGCTTCTCGAGCACGCGGTGCAGGCGGCGGACCTCGTTGCTGTAGCGCTCCACGGCGTAGGGCAGTCGCTCCGGCGCGTAGCTGGCGAAGTGGTTGTACTGGCCGAACATCGGCCCGACCCCGCCCATCTGGAACATCAGCCATTGCAGCGCCGCGTAGCGCGAAGCGGGGTCGGCGGGCAGCAGCCGGCCGGATTTCTCCGCCAGGTAGATCAGGATCGCGCCCGACTCGAACAGGCGCAGCTCCTGGCCGCCGGGTCCGTCGCCGTCCACGATCGCTGGGATGCGGTGGTTGGGCGTGATCGCCAGGAAGGCGGGGCTGAACTGCTCGCCGGTGCCGATGTTGACCGGCACCACGCGGTACTCGAGGCCGAGTTCCTCCAGCGCGATGTGCACCTTCTGGCCGTTGGGCGTGGGCCAGCTCCACAGCTCGATCATCCGCAATCCTCCTGGGGCCGCCGCGCCGGAGCGCCCGACCGGGGCGTCCAGCCTGGGCGTGAGGCATTGAAGCACAACATTTCGTTCATCCCAACGTGTCACCGTCACGTGTCCACAGAAGCGCGCGCCATGACCACCGGTTTCGACGACCTCCCGACGACCTTCGCCGCCGCCCCGGGGCGAGGCCACGCCGATCCTGGGCGGAGCCTGCCCGACCTGGGAGGCAGCCTCGCCGACCCGCGGCGGGGCCTCCCGGACCAGGGGCGAGGCGGCCCCGGCCTGAACCGGCGCCGCGCCGCCACCCAGGACTGGATGCTGTTCCAGCCGCGTCTCGCCCTGCAGGGCGGGCAGCTCCAGGCGGTGGAGGCGGCGACCCGCATGCCGCCGGCGCAGGCGGGTCGCGGTGCGCCGGGCGCCGCCGCGGCGGGCTGGGAGGGGTCGCAGGGCGGCAGGGCGGCGCGCGTCGCCGCCTGGCGGATCGAGGCGGCGTGCGCCGAGGTCGCGGGCTGGCGCGAGACCCGCGTGCGTCTGTGCGTGGCCGTGCCCGCGGAGCTGCATCCCGACGCGCTGCTGTCCGTGCTCGCCGAGGCGGGCGGCAGGGCGGGCGGCGAGGCGGCCTGGGAGCGCCTGGAGCTGGACTGCCCGGAGAGCTGGCTGTGGGCCCTGGACGGGGACGGCGTGCTGGCGCTGGCGGCGATCAGCGACCTGGGCGTGGAGCTGGCGGTGGAGGATTTCGGCGAGGCCAGCGCCAGCCTGGCGCTGCTGCGGCGCCTGCCGCTCGGCGTGGTGCGGCTGCACGCCTCGCTGGCGCGCGACCTGGACCGGGGCGCCGAGGACAGGGCGGTGCTGCGCGCGATCGTGGTCGCCGCGCACGCGATCGGGCTGCGGGTGGCGGCCAGCGGCGTGGACACGCTGCGGCAGGGCGACCTGCTGTGCGGGCTCGGCTGCGACGAGGGCGTGGGCACCGCGCTCAGCCCGCCGGTGCCGTCGCGCCAGCTCGGGCGCTGGATCGGCGGCGCGAGGAGGGACGGCATGGTGCGCGCGGCGGAGCGAATGGGCGAGGCAGGCAGGTAGACAAGGCCGGGCTCCCCCTCCGCTGCCATTCCAACGACCCAAGAGGGTCGTCGGAACCTTTGGCAGCTACGCCCAGCCCCACCAAGGGGGGAAAGCCCCCCTGGACCCGCTCCCCTTAAGCAAGGCCGGTCCAGGGGCGGCTCGCCCCTGGCGGAGTTTGAGGCAGAGCCTCAACCTTGCCTGCCTTGCCGGTCATCTCCAGGGGCCGCTGGTGCTGCCGCCCCAGGCTTGCGGCGACGTAACTTGCGGCAGGCCGGCGTCTGCGCCAGCGTCGTCCCGTGATGGTCCCCAACGCCCGTGCCGCGACGCCCCCGTCCTGTCCCGCCGATCCCGAGGCTGCACGCTCCTCCGACTGCGCCGGGTCCGACCCTGATCTCGCCGCGTTGCCCGACGGCGCGAAGGAGGCCGCCCCGACCAGGCCAGGCTCGCCGGCCGCCGTCGCCGCGCGCGCGCGCGACGCGGCGATCGCCGCCAGCATCCTGCGCCTTGTCGCCGAACGTGGCCCCGCGCGCTCGATCTGCCCGTCCGAGGCGGCGCGCGAGGTGGCCGCCGCCGAGGGGCTGGAGGAGTGGCACAGGCTGATGGGCAACGTCCGCAGGATCGCGGGCAGCCTTCAGGCCGAGGGCCGGGTGGAGATCCTGCGCAAGGGACGGACCGCCGCCGCCGACGTGCGCGGCGTGATCCGCCTGCGCCAGCCGCCCGCAGCGACGGACTTGGCGCCCCCCGATCCCGAACCGCACGCCGCCGCGGCGTCGCCCGCCGAGCCGGCCGTGCCGGCGTGAGCGTGGTGGGCTGGCTGCTGGGGCTGGCGCTGCCGCTATGCGCGATGCAGGGCGCGCAGGGCCTGTCTGCGCTGGCCGCGCCGGCGTCGCTGCGCGGGATCGTGCGGCCGCGCTCGCCCAACCACGCGCTCGCGGCGCCGGCCGGGTTCGACCCGCAGCCCGACATCGTCACGCCGCCCTACCGGGTGCCGGCCGCTGCCCTGCTCGCGGCGGTGGAGGCGGTGGCGCTGGCGCAGCCGAGGGTGTTCGCGGGGCCGGGCCGGGCCGACGCGCCCTGGCGCCGCGACTACGTGGCGCGCAGCCGGCTGCTGAACTTCCCCGACCTGGTCGCGGTCGAGGTCCTGCCGGGCGACGGCGCGAGCGGCCTCGTGCTGTGGTCGCGCAGCGTCTACGGGCGCTCCGACCTTGGCGTGAACCGCGCGCGGCTGGCCGCCTGGCTGGCGGCGCTCGACGCGCGGCTTGGGTCCGTCCCCTCCCCTGCTGACCGGAGTTCCCCCTGATGCGCGGCCTTGGCCCGTTCCTTCGCGACGCCTGGTTCCTGTCCAGGCCGTATTTCCGCTCCGAGGAACGCCGGTCCGCGTGGGCGCTGCTGATCACGATCGTGGCGATGAACCTGGCGATGGTGGGGATGCTCGTCGTCCTGAACTATTGGCGCAATGCAGAATACAATTCATTGCAAACGAAGGACTGGCCGACATTCATCAGGCTGATCGTTTTCTATGTCCGCGCAGATGGCGGCTCCATCATGCCGGGCTTGATTTGGATCATCGGAGTATACGTCGCAATCGCGGTCTATGCTCGTTACTTGCAGCAGTGGCTTGGGATACGCTGGCGTCGCTGGATGACAACGCATCTGGTGCATGACTGGTTGTCAGACCGCGCCTATTACAAGATCAGCCTGCGCAGCACTGTCACGGGGGTGACTGACGGGACGGATAACCCGGACCAGAGGGTCGCGGAGGACGCGCGTGATTTCACCGAGAGCACACTGTCACTCGGCGTCGATCTGCTGTCGAATGTCGTGACGTTGTTCAGCTTCGTCGGTGTGCTCTGGGGGTTGTCGGGATCGATCACCGTGCTCGGTGTGACAATCCCGGCCTACCTTGTGTGGGTCGCACTCGCCTACGCTATTCTGGGTACGGTCGCGACGCATTTCGTCGGACGGCCATTGGCCCTACTCAATTTCGCACAGCAACGCTTCGAGGCGAACTTCCGCTTCGGCCTGGTCAGGGTGCGGGAGAACACCGAAGGCATCGCGCTGTATGGTGGAGAGGCAGAGGAGCAGTCCAACCTCCATGCCAGATTCAGCGACATCTATGCCAACTTTCGGGCGATCATGAGCCGGAAGAAGCTGCTGAACACGCTGGTCTTAGGTTACTCCCAGGTGTCCGGAATCTTTCCGATGTTGGTCATGGCGCCACGCTACTTCTTCGGCGACCTCAAGCTCGGAGGATTGATGCAGACGGTCGGCGCGTTCTCCGAGGTGCAGGGCGCGATGTCCTGGTTCATCGAATCCTACTCTCTACTGGCGGAGTACCGCGCGACCACCGAGCGTCTGGCGACATTCGGCCGGTCGATCGAGAGTGCACGGATCAGCACAGCCGGCTTGGCCACTGGCGTCGATAGGGGGCATGCTCCCGGTAGGAGTATCGCTGTGGCCACATCGGGTGCAAACGTGGAAGCCGCCTCCGCCAGCCCCAACCTCGTGCTCGACGACGTCACCCTGTCGCTGCCGGACGGCTCCACGCTGCTCGACCACGTGCATCTCGACTTCCCGCGCGGCCGCAACACGGTGATCAGCGGGCGCTCCGGCACCGGCAAGTCCACTCTGTTCCGCGCCATCGCCGGAATCTGGCCGTTCGCGCAGGGCACCATCCGCCGGCCGTCCGGCAGCTCGCTGTTCCTGCCGCAGCGGCCCTACATCCCGCTCGGCACGCTGCGCCACGCGGTGTGCTACCCGGCGGCGCCCGGCGGCTTCGACAGCGCGCAGGTGGAGGCGGCGCTGCGCGATGCCGGGCTCGACGCGTTGGTGGGCGCGCTCGACGACGACGCGCCCTGGGGGCAGAGGCTGTCGGGCGGCGAGCAGCAGCGCCTGGCCGTGGCCCGCGCCCTCCTGCTGCGCCCGGACTGGCTGTTCCTCGACGAGGCCACCGCGAACCTCGACCCGGAATCCGAGACGGCGCTGCTCCGCACGCTGCGCGAACGGCTGCCGGGGACGACCATGGTGTCCATCACCCACGGGCCGGGCGCGAGCGAGGCCAGTGACCGCGTCGTGCGGTTCAGCCGGGACGCGGGGGGAGAAGGGCGGCTGGAGGACGCCGCCGCGGCCTGAGGCGAAGTGCGGTGTGGCCGGGGCGGTCCTCCTGGCAGGAAGGCCAGGGGCTCTGCCCCCAATGCCTGAAAGCGGGGACCCCGCCAAAGGCTCGCCTTTGGAAACCAGCACTTAAGTTGCGCCGGGTCCAGGGGCGGCTCGCCCCTGGCGGGTCTGGGCAGAGCCCAGCCTTGCTTCCCGGCAGGCCGACACCTCGGGCCGGAACCTCGCGCCTGTCAGGCCAGCGCCGCCAGCGCCCCCAGCAGCAGCACCGCCCGCGGCGGGATCAGCGTGTCGTCGTGGTTGCGGCCTTCCGTGGCGAGCACCACCGCCGAGGTCGCGGCCAGGATCAGGCCGCCCCAGCCGCGCGTGCGGTTGGACACCAGCAGGGTGGCGCCGCCCAGCTCCAGCGCGCCGACCACCTGCCGCGCCTGGTCGGACCAGCCCCAGCTCCGGAACAGCGCGCGCTGCGGCGCGAAGCCGGCCAGCTTGGTGGCGCCGGCGAGGCCGAAGCCCAGGCCGAGCAGCGAGAACAGGAGCGGCGTGGAGCGCTGCGACATCGGGGCGGGTCCTACCGGGCGGCGCGCGGCAGCAGCGCGGTGGCGGCCGCGAGCAGCAGCGCGAAGCGGGGCGTGGCGTGGCGCGACTCGCCGTGGCGCAGCTCCTCGCTGAGCACGGCGGCGCTTGCGGCGATCAGCAGGGCGCTGCCGAGCACGCGGGTGGCGCGGGGCGCGACCAGCAGGCCGCCGACGATCTCGGCGGTGCCCAGCATCCGCATCTGGTCCTCGGTCCAGCCCCAGTTGCGGAACATGCCCTCGTAGCCGCGCTGCGAGAACACCTTGTCGGCGCCCGCGACCGCGAAGCCGAGGCCGAGGAGGGAGAACCAGAGGGAGCTCTTGCGTTGTGCCATGGGCGGGCAACGCGGGCGGGCGGAGTGTGTTCCCGGCGCGAAGCAGGCAAGGCCAGGGCTCTGCCC
>CAXSES010000119.1:0-8349 GCA_964236225.1 uncultured Acetobacteraceae bacterium | reverse complement strand
ACCACGCCCGCCCCTGGCAGCCTGACCGGCCGCCAGTGGGTGTGGCGCGGCGCCGAGGATCGGCTCGGCCTGGCGCTGGCCGAGCGGCTGGGGGTGCCGGAGGTGGTGGGCCGTCTGCTGGCGGGCCGCGGCGTTGGCGTGGCGGGGGCGGCGGATTTCCTGGAGCCGACGCTGCGGGCGCTGCTGCCGGACCCCTCTGTGCTGGCGGACATGGAGGCGGCGGCGGAGCGGCTGGCGCGCGCGGTGCGGGCCGGCGAGTGCGTGGCGGTGTTCGGCGACTACGACGTGGACGGGGCGTGCAGCGCCGCGATCGTGACGCTGCTGCTGCGCGGGCTGGGCTGCGAGGTGCGCACCCACGTGCCGGACCGGCTGCGCGAGGGCTACGGGCCGAACCCGGCGGCGCTGCGCGCTCTGGCGGGCGCGGGCGCGCGCGTGATCGTGTGCGTGGATTGCGGGGCGGCGGCGGGCGACATCCTGGACAGCGTGGCTGGGCTGGCCGAGGTGGTGGTGCTCGACCACCACAAGTTCGAGGGCGCTCTGCCGCGGGTGGTGGCGACGGTGAACCCGAACCGGCCGGATGACGGGTCCGGGCTGGGTGGGCTGTGCGCGGCAGCGATCGCGTTCCTGGCCGCCGTCGCGGTGGTGCGCGTGCTCAGGCGCGAGGGGTTCTTCGCACAGCGAGCGGCGCCGGACCTGCTGGGGCTGCTGGATCTGGTGGCGCTGGCGACGGTGTGCGACGTGATGCCGCTGGTGGGGCTGAACCGGGCGCTGGTGACGCAGGGGCTCAAGGTGATGGGGCGGCGCGCTCGGCCGGGGGTGGCGGCGCTGCTGGCGGTCGCCGGCGGGCAGGAGACGCCGAGCGCGTTCACCTGCGGTTTTGCCCTCGGGCCGAGGATCAACGCGGCCGGGCGGATCGGCGAGGCGGGGCTCGGGCTGGCGCTGCTGCTGTGCGAGGACGCGGGCGAGGCGGCCGGGATCGCCGCGCGGCTGGACGGGGTGAACCGCGAGCGCCAGGGCGTCGAGGCGGCGATGCACGACGCGGCGATGGCCTTGGGCGAGGCGCAGGTGGCGGCCGGCCACGCGGCGATCCTGGTGGTGCAGGCGGGCTGGCATCCCGGCGTGGTCGGCATCATGGCGGGGCGGCTGAAGGAGCGGTTCAACCGTCCCGCCTGCGTGGGCGGCATCGTGGACGGCGCGGATGGACCGGTGGTCAAGGGTTCGGGGCGGTCTGTGCCGGGGCTCGACATCGGGGCTGCGGTGATCGCGGCGCGCCAGGCGGGGCTGCTGCTCACCAGCGGCGGGCACGCGATGGCGGCCGGGTTCAACTGCGCGCCCGGGGCGGTGGCGGGGTTCCATGCCTTTCTGGACGCGCGGCTGGCGGGGGCGGCGTCGCTGCCGCCGGCGCCAGGGCTGGTGGTGGAGGCGAGGGTGTCGGTGGCGGGTGCCACGCTCGAACTGGCGCGGGCGGTGGGACGGCTGGCGCCGTTCGGGATGGGCAACGAGGAGCCGGTGCTGGTGCTGTCGCGCGCGCGGGTGGTGCGGGCGGATCGCTGCGGGCGCGAGGGGACGGCGCTGCGGGTGCTGCTGGAAGGCGAGGGCGGCGGGCGGCTGCGTGCGATGCTGTTCCGCGCCCGCGAAGGCTCGCGCGAGGGTGCGCTGGCGCGGGTGCTGGAGGGGCTTCACGGCGAGCCGGTGCACCTGGCGGGGCATCTGAGGGCGGAGCACTGGAAGGGCGAGGACCGCGTGGGATTCATGATCGTGGACGCCGCGCCGGCCTGATTCGCCCCGGCTTGATTCCCAGGCGGGGGTCAGCTAACTCCCACAGTGCCGGCGCCTGCGTCCCGTTCGTCTAGAGGCCCAGGACACTGCCCTTTCACGGCGGCGACACGGGTTCGAATCCCGTACGGGATGCCAGCGGTTTTGTCTGTCCGAAAGCTTTGCAGGTGTGACAGATTACGCAGGCGTTTTTCGCAGGTGCCGCTTCAGTCGCAGGTGACGGATAGCGAAGGGAGAGCCTGGCCTTGCTTGCAGCCCGCCCGGCAGGGCGGCATTGCGTTCCGGATCAGTCGGGGCAGCCCCGGGGGCACGGACGGGCAGCGGCGCGACCTTCCTGCTGTTCGCACTGCTCACGGGAGCGGCGATCGTGTTCACCTGACGCTTCGCGCCGGAAATGCGGGCGCGCAGCCTGGAGCAGATCGAGGGCGACTTGGCGGGAACGGCACGAGGCTGAAGGCAGGGTCCTGCCGGTCATGGATCGGTTTGCCGGTTGTTGCCGCAGGTAAGGCGGCAGGGCGCAGGCAAGATTGAGGCTCCGCCTCAAACTCCGCCAGGGGTGGCTCGCCCCTGGCGGGTTCCCGCTATCAAGCATGGGCAGGGCCCGGCCTTGCTTCCTGCCCCGCGCCATGCTGCAAGCCCCCATGGAACAGGACCTCGCCCGGCTTCCCCTGACCCAGGATCGCGTGCTGATCCTCGACTTCGGCAGCCAGGTGACGCAACTCATCGCCCGGCGCGTCCGCGAGAGCGGCGTCTACTGCGAGATCTGGCCGTATTCCGCCACCGCAGAACGCATCGCGGCCTTCGCCCCGCGCGCCGTCATCCTTTCCGGCGGCCCGGCCAGCGTCGTCGACGAGGGCTCGCCCCGCGTGGTTCCCGAGGTGTTCACCTCTGGCCTGCCGGTGCTCGGCATCTGCTACGGCCAGCAGCTCATGTGCGAGCAGCTCGGCGGCGCCGTGGAGAAGTCCGACCTGCACGAGTTCGGCCGCGCCACCATTGACATCGTTGCCGACTGTGCCCTGTTCACCGACACCTGGCTCGCAGGCTCGCGCGAGCAGGTGTGGATGAGCCACGCCGACCGCGTCTCGCGCCTGCCCGACGGCTTCAGGCCGGTCGCCACCAGCGAGGGCGCGCCGTTCGCGGTGATCGCCGACGAGGCGCGCCGCTTCTACGGCGTGCAGTTCCACCCCGAGGTCGCGCACACCCTGCACGGCGCCCAGCTCCTGCGCCGCTTCACCCACGGCGTCGCGGGCTGCCGCGGTGAGTGGACCATGGCCGGCTTCCGTGGCCTCGAGATCGCGCGCATCCGCGCCCAGGTCGGGCAGGGGCGCGTGGTCTGCGGCCTGTCCGGCGGCGTGGACTCCTCGGTGGCCGCGGTGCTGATCCACGAGGCGATCGGCGAGCAGCTCACCTGCATCTTCGTCGACCACGGCCTGCTGCGCGCGGGCGAGGCGGACCAGGTGCTCGCGACCTTCCGCGACCGGTTCAACATCCGCCTCGTGCACCGCGACGCCTCGGAGCTGTTCCTGGGGGGGCTCGCCGGCGTCACCGATCCGGAGGCCAAGCGCAAGACTATCGGCCGGCTGTTCGTCGAGGTGTTCGAGGAGGAGGCGGCCAGGCTCGGCGGCGCGGACTTCCTCGCCCAGGGCACGCTCTACCCCGACGTGATCGAGAGCGTCAGCCACACGGGCGGGCCGTCCGTCACCATCAAGAGCCACCACAATGTCGGCGGCCTTCCCGAGCGGATGCGCATGACGCTCGTCGAGCCGCTGCGCGAGCTGTTCAAGGACGAGGTCCGCGTGCTCGGCCGCGAGCTGGGGCTCGCGCACGAGATCGTCGGCCGCCACCCGTTCCCGGGGCCGGGCCTCGCGATCCGCATTCCCGGCGAGGTGACGCGCGAGCGCGTGCAGATCCTGCAGCGCGCCGACGCGATCTTCCTCGAGGAGATCCGCACGGCCGGGCTTTACGACGCGATCTGGCAGGCCTTCGCGGTTCTGCTGCCGGTGCGCAGCGTCGGCGTGATGGGCGACGGGCGGACCTACGACAACGTGTGCGCGCTGCGCGCCGTGACCAGCACCGACGGCATGACCGCGGAGATCTACCCGTTCGACATGGGGTTCCTGAGCCGAGTGTGCGGACGGATCGTCGGCGAGGTCCGGGGGATCAACCGGGTGACGTACGACATCACCAGCAAGCCACCCGGCACGATCGAGTGGGAATGACATCAGCGGCCAAATGCGATGAGCGTTCAGGCAGGCAGGACTGAGGTTCTGCCTCATCCGCCAGAAAATCGCCTCCGGGGTCGCCTTTTCCGGCAGATCGGTCTTCGTTGGCTCTGGCCTTCGGCGGGTGTTGGCGGAGACAGTCCTGTCTGCCGATTGTGAGCCAGCGTCCCCCGGCCCGAGGCTGGGTTTGTGACAGTTCAACGTCGGCGGTTCGTCCGTGCATCTGCAAGCATTGCTGTGCCGTAGCGTTGGCACGAAGCCCCCTGGCTTCGCGCCAGGCCAGCCTGTGCAAAGAATGCATTCGGAGCGAAACGATGAGACGCATGATCCTGGCCGCGACGGCGCTCGTCGCGGTCGCAGCCCTGCAGACGCCGGCACACGCTTCGAGCCACCGCGAGGCTCCGATGATCGCGGGCATGCCGCGCCTCGACGCCTCTGACTTCTTCATCTTCCGCAGCTACGAGCCGAGCCGCGCCAACTACGTCACCATGATCGCCGACTACGTGCCGCTGCAGGACCCGGGCGGCGGGCCGAACTTCTACAACATGGAGCACAACGGCTACTACGACATGAACGTCGACTCCGATGGCACGGGCAAGCCGACCTACACGTTCCGGTTCCGTTTCTCCGCCGTCAACCGCAACCTCAGCGTGCCGGTGGGCGGCGTCAACGTTCCGATCGCCCTGATCAATGCCGGGCAGATCACGCCTGGCAACAACGCGGCGCAGAACGTGGTCGAGAGCTACACGATCTCCCTCGTCACCTACGCGAAGAACGGCACGCCCACCGAGACCCCGCTGAAGTCGACGGACGGGCGCAGCGTCTTCGAGAAGCCGGTCGATCGCATCGGCGACAAGTCGGTCCCGAACTACGCCTCCTACGCCAGCGCCTTCACCTACGAGATCGCCGTGCCCGGTTGTGGCAACGGCCGGGTCTTCGTCGGCCAGCGCAAGGACCCGTTCGTCGTCAACCTCGGCGAGACCTTCGACCTGGTGAACTACGCCCACCCGGTCGGCGAGCAGTACAAGGCTTCCGCCCTGGACGACCTCGCCGGCAAGAACGTGACCTCGATCGTGTGGGAGATACAGTCCGCCTGCCTGACGCATGTGGGCGACCCGGTGGTCGGCGCCTGGACCACCTCCTCGCTCGGCACCGCGGCCGCGAACGGCAAGGCGACCTACCAGCAGGTGTCGCGCCTGGCCAACCCGCTGGTCAACGAGCTGGTGATCGGGCTCAAGGACAAGGACAATTTCAACGCCTCGCTTCCCGCCAACGACGCGCAGTTCGCGACCTACGTCACCAACCCGACGGTGCCGGCGCTGATCCAGGCGCTGTTTCCCGGCGTCACCGCGCCGACCAAGCTGCCGCGTTCCGACCTGGTCGCGGTGTTCCTCACCGGCGTCACCGGCCTCAACACCCCGGCGCACCTGCGCACGCCGTCCGAGGAGATGCGGCTCAACACCAGCATCGCCGCGACCCCCTACGGCTTGCAGAACCGCCTCGGCGTGATCGGCGGCGACAACGCCGGCTACCCGAACGGCCGCCGCCCCGGCGACGACGTGGTCGACATCACCCTGCGCGTCGCCATGGGCAAGCTCTACACGCTCGGCCTCTACGGCCAGCCTTCCGACGCGCCCTCGGGCTCGCTGGAGTTCACTGACGGCGCCTACACCGACCAGAGTCACTACCTCCAGGCATTCCCCTACGTGATGCCGCCGCTGTCCGACTCGCCGCAGCCTCTCCACGAGTGAGCCCGATGCAGGGCGCGAGGCAGACATCAACCCCGTCCGGTGACGATTCTGCGCCGCGTCCTGCGTCCACCAGGCGCGGCGTGGGGATCTCCCCGCGTCGCGTCGCCTTCCCTCCGACAGGAGCCCTGCATCTCGCCCTGGTTCTGCTTCTGACGGCAGATCCCACGGCCCGTGCCTCCCCGTTCATCCCCGCCGACGACGCGCTGGTGCTGGAGCATGTGCCGAGCGCCCGCGACCCGTCGAACCAGGCCCTGCGACAGGCCAACGCGGCCCTGGCCCGGGACCGCGGCGACGCTGGCCTCGCCGCCGATGTGGCCCGCCTGGACATCGAGCAGGCGCGCAGGCTCGGCGATCCGCGCTTCCTCGGCCGCGCCGAGGCGGCGCTCGCGCCCTGGCCGCTGTCGTCCGAGACGCCGGTCCCGGTGCTGCTGCTGCGCGCTGTGATCCTGCAGGGCAACCACGATTTCGCCGGCAGCATCGCCGCCCTGCAGCGCGTGGTCGCGGCGCGGCCCGCCTCCACCCAGGCCTGGCTGACCCTGGCCGCCGTGCACCAGGCGCAGGCGGACTACCCCGCCGCCCTGCGCGACTGCGGCCAGTTCGCCAGCCACACGCTGGGCCTGGCGCCCGACACCTGCACCGCGTCGATCATGTCGCTGACCGGCCACGCGCCGCTCGCATTGCGCGCCATCACCCTGTCGCTCGCGCGCAACGCGGCCGAGGCGCAGGCCAGCCCGCCCGTCGGCGCATGGGCCGCGACGATGGCCGCGGAGACAGCCGAGCGTCTCGGCGACGCCTCCACCGAGCAGCGCTATCGCGATGCCCTGGCGATCGACGGCACCGATCCCTACCTGCTCGGCGCCTGGTCCGACTGGCTGCTGGACCAGGGCCGGCCGCGTGAGGTGGTCGCCCTGCTGCAGGACCGCACACGCATCGACCCGCTGCTGCTCCGCCTGGCGCTGGCCGAGCAGGCCACGGGCGACGCGCGCGAGGCCGGCCATGTCGCCGACCTGGCCGCCCGCTTCGAGACCAGCCGGCTGCGCGGCGACACGGTGCACCGCCGCGAGGAGGCACGTTTCGCGCTGCACCTCCAGCACCAGCCGGACCGCGCGCTCGGGCTGGCGCGCGCCAACTGGGACGTGCAGCGCGAACCCGCCGACGCCCGCATCCTGCTGGAGGCCGCGAACGCGGCGGAGCAGCCGGCTTCCGCCGATCCCGTGCGCGCCTGGATGCGCGACAATCGCGTGGAGGACACGATGCTGTCGGCACTGGCCAGGCCGGCCAGCGGTGCGGCGGCCAGCCAGGCGGTGGAGGGCGTCCGATGATCCGCGCCGCGCTCCTCCTGGCCGCGCTGCTGCTCGCCGGAGCGCAGGCCGCGCGGGCGCACAGCGCAAGCAGCGCCTACCTGCACATCGAGGTGCAGGGCGAGGCGCTCGCGGTGCAGTGGTCGATCGCGTTGCGCGACCTCGACGCCGCGATCGGCCTTGATGCGGAGGGCGATGGCGCGATCACCTGGGGCGAGCTGCGAGGCAGGCAGGACGCGCTCTCCAGTTACGCCTTGTCGCGCCTGACGCTGCGGGCGGACGGCGCCGTCTGCGCGCCCGGCCCGGTGAGCCTGCTGGCGGACCAGCTCGGCGATGGCGGCTACGCGGTGCTGCGCTTCACGGCGGAATGCGGCCACGTGCCCGCTGGCGTGTCCGTGCATTACGCGCTGATGTTCGATCTCGACCCGATGCATCGCGGGCTGCTCGACTTGGTCGTGGATGGCGTGCCGCACGTCGCGGCGCTCTCGCCCGAGCGGCCCGACGCGCAGTTCGATGTCGCGCCGAGCTACGGCGAGACGGTGCGCAGCTTCTTCCTGACCGGGGTGGACCACCTGCTCACCGGCGTGGACCACATGCTGTTCGTCGCCATGCTGCTGGTGCCGGCCATGTTCCACCGCCGCCTCCACAGCCATGGCCCTGACGCCACCCTGGTGCCGGTGACGAGTTTCCGTGGCATGTTCGTCGAGTCGCTCAAGGTGCTGAGCGCGTTCACCCTGGCGCACGGCACCACGCTGACGCTCTCCGTGCTGCACATCGTGAGCATCCCCGAACGGCTCAGCGAGTCGGGAATCGCGCTGACCATCCTCATCACGGCGCTCGACAACATCTTCCACGTCATTCCGGGCCGGCGTTGGCCGCTCGCCTTCGCGTTCGGGCTGGTGCACGGGCTGGGGTTCGCCACCGCGCTCGGGCCGCTCTCGCTGCCGCCGGTGGCGCTCGGCGTCGCGCTGATCTCGTTCAACCTGGGGCTGGAGGCGGCGCAGGTCGGCATCGCCGCCGTGGTGCTGCCGATTGGATTCGCGCTGCGCAACACCAGGCTTTACCCGCGCCGGATCATGCCCGGCATCTCGGGCGCCGTCGCCGTCGTGGCGGTGGCCTGGCTCACGGACCGCGTCATGGATCTTGGTTTGATGCCGTTCTGACGGGGCGTGGTTGAACGAGCAGGTAGGCAGGCAAGGTTGAGGCTCTGCCTCAAACTCCGCCAGGGCGAGCCGCCCTGGACCTGCTTCACTTAAGTAAGGCCGGTCCAGGGGCGGCTCGCCCCTGGCGGGTCTGGGC
>CAXSES010000118.1:0-8455 GCA_964236225.1 uncultured Acetobacteraceae bacterium | reverse complement strand
GCACGGTGATCTGGTGCAGGAACTCGTCAGCGTTGAGAAAACGCACAACGTCGCCGCGCCTCAGCCCAGGGAGGTTGCGACGTCGCCGAGCCGCCGCACCAGCGCGTGCACCCCGTCGAGGCCGACATTGGCGTAGGCGATGCGCAGGAACCCGTCCGCTCCGCCGAACGCCGTCCCCGGCAGGCAGCCGATGCCGTGGCGCAGCGCCAGGCGCCGCGCCACGTCCCATGCGCCTGCGTCGCCGAACGGGTGACGCAGGTACGCGAAATACGCGCCCTGCGAGGCGACAGGCCAGTGCGGCAGGTCGGCGAGGCCGGCGCGCAGGGCGTCGCCGCGGCGGTTCATCTCGCGGCGGTTGGCGTGGCGCCAGTCCGCGGTGGCGTCAAGCGCCCAGGCGAGGGCGGCCTGCGCCGGCCGCTGCGCGCAGACGTGCAGGCAGTCCAGCACCTTGGCGAGCTGCGGCAGCAGGAAATCCGGTCCCGCCAGGGCGCCGACGCGCTGGCCTGGCACGGCGTAGGCCTTGGAGAAGCTGTAGAGCTGGATCACGTGCGCCGGCCACTCGGGCGCCTGGAGCAGGTCGTGCAGGCGACGCTGCCCGTCGGGCAGGAAGTCGCGGTAGGTCTCGTCGAGGATCAGCCACGCGCCGTGCTGCCGGCACAGCGCCGAGATCGCCGCCACCGTGTCGGCCGGGCAGATCGCGCCCGTGGGGTTGTTCGGCGTGACCAGCACCACCGCGCGCACCGGCCGGCCTCCCGGTCTGGCCAGAAGTTGCGCGAGCGCGTCCGGGTCGGGGCAGAAGCCGGCGGCCGCGTCGCAGGGCAGCGGGCGGGCCTCGATGCCGAGCTGGCGCAGGGTCATCTCGTGGTTGAAGTACCAGGGCTGCGGCAGGACCACCGCGTCGCCCTGGCCGGCGACGGCCGATGCCGCGGCGAAGAACGCCTGGTTGCAGCCGGCGGTGATCGCGACGTTGTCGGCGTGCACGGGCGCGTCGTAGAGGGCGGCGAGGTGGGCGGCGTAGGCCTGGCGGAGCGCAGGCTCGCCCAGGATCGCGCCGTAGCGGGCGTTGTCGGGGGCGGCGGCCTCCCGGGCGAGGCGGTCCAGCAGCGCGGGCGGCGGCGGGTAGCCTGGCACCGCCTGGCACAGGTCGATCATCGGGCCGGCGTGGCCGTCGTAATCGCGCATCCAGCCCTGCACGGCGGGGATCGGCGGGGCGCTGGTCGACACGACGAGCGGGTTGAGGTGCATGGGGCGCGGTCCTGGCGGCGGAGCGCCGCCTCGTGCGGCGGCAAGGGGCGGGTGATGCGCATTGGCGGGCGGCGCGGGAAGACACGGCTGCGTGATGCGCGGCCGAGTTCAGGTCAACGCTCCCGGGGCCTGCGGTGGCAGGCTCGTCTGCGGGCCGATGTCCCGGGCAGGGCAGACTGCCGGCGGTCGGTTCGGGCTCGCGGCTGGACCGCCGGGTTGTTGCTTTCTGGAGTGGCATGGGAGACGAAGGACGGCGTTCCCATAGGTGGGCAGGCATGAGATGCAACTCGCACCGGCAGTGCTCGCCGGTATCGCCGGGGTCTAGGCGATTGCCCAAGTATGCGGCACAAGCCGATGTCAGGTCAGGTGTTCTTACTTTGCAGCGTCGCCAGGGTGTAACATTGGCTTCATGCCCGGGTGCATCGCGATTGTGCCAGACATGACTTCTACCCTGAGGATGGGTTCTCATCGCCTATGTCACACAAATTTCAATAATAAGATAAGTTATCTTCAAAACATGAAACTGTAGCGAAAAAACATCTCTTATTTAGTCATTTTGCAAAATAGCTTAATAATTTTTTAGACAATTAGTTGTAGATGATAGGATGTCTGTGAAGATGTCGTTCAAACAGCCGAACCGACGAAGCGGCACCCTGCTATGGTTGCAGAGCGGGGCGTGTCGAATCATTCGACGAGTGCCGGTCGCCAGGAGCGGACAGAATGACCTTTGTTGATCGGCTTTCGGCACATCCTCAGGCGTTGACTCATAATGGGAGCCGGCACGATTTTTCGGATTTGTCTCGCGCGGCCTTCCGCACGGCGGAAGGCGCCGGCGAGTACCGCAATCTCAGGATGCAGATCGACACCGAGGCCAAGACCGCCTGGTGCTACATGCGGCCCGAGGGACGGCCGAGCTACACTCATGAGCTTGTCTCGGACCTCTACCGGATGCAGGAGGATCTGAATCACTGGTTCAAGGCGTATACGCAGGAAGAGGGCAAGCCGGCGCAATGGTTCGTGATGGCGTCCGCGGTGCCGGGGATCTTCAATCTGGGCGGCGACCTGGCGCATTTCGCGGATCGCATCGAGGCACGTGACCTCGAGGCCCTGCAGCACTATGGAAGGCTTGTCGCGAGGGGCGTGCATCTGAACCACACGGGGTTCGGGCTGCCGCTAATCACCCTGGCATTGGTGCAGGGCGACGCGCTCGGCGGCGGCTTCGAGCACGCCCTGGCTTCCGACATCCTGGTGGCCGAGCGCAGCGCCAAGCTGGGATTTCCCGAGATACTGTTCAACCTGTTCCCGGGCATGGGCGCCTACAGCTTCCTGAGCCGCAGGATCGGGCGGGCGGCCACTGAGGCCATGATCCTGTCAGGGCGGATCTACTCGGGCGAGGAGCTGCACGCGATGGGCGTGGTGGACGTGCTGGCAGAGGACGGCCAAGGACAGGAAACGGTGAAGGAGTATGTCGCCCAGCACGGCCGCAAGTACAATGCCTATTACGCCTTGCAGCGTGCCCGCAAATGCGTCAACCCGGTGCTGCTGTCCGAGCTTCTGGATGTCGTCGACATCTGGGCCGAGGCGGCGATGGGCCTCACGCCGGCGGACCTGCGCAAGATGCAGCGGCTGACCAGCGCGCAGGATCGGCGCCTTGCGGCCTCGTCCGGAGGCGCGAAGCCGCTTCTGACCGCCAGGGGCTCCTGACCTGGCCCGCACCTGCACCGGATGGGCCGGGGGAGGGCGGCACTGCGCCGCCGCCCTCCTGCGATCCGCGGCGGCGGGACCGCGCAGGCGGGGCGCATGACAGGCGCACGGGAGGCCCGACCGCGGCGAGGCGCCAGCGGCCGATCCAGGGGCGACGGCGCCTGAAATCTGGTAATCAGAGTCGCATGCCAGGAACGGTTGGCGTCTGGTTAACCCCGCAGATCTATTGTCGCGCCATGGGCGTGTGCGTCGGCATCCGCCGAGAGAGGCTTGGCCACCATGGCGACGATCCTGATCATCGACGACAGCATGACCAACCGGAAGATCTATTCCAGGCTGGCCACCTCGCTGGACGCCGGCATCAGGACCATGAGCTTCGACCGCTCCACCACGGCACTCGACTGGCTGGAGGAGAACTCCGCCGACCTGATCATCACCGACTTTAAGATGCCGCAGATGGATGGCGCCACCTTCACCCGTCGGCTGCGGGAGAAGTCGTCGGACGGCGACATCCCGGTCATCGTGGTCACGGCCTACAGCGACCACGCCTTCCGCATGGAGGCGCTGGAGGCGGGCGCCACGGACTTCCTGCTCACCCCGGTGGACCACTGCGAGTTCCTCGCCCGCGCCCGCAACCTGCTCAAGCTCAGGACCCAGCAGAGGATCATCCAGCAGCGCGCGGAGTTGCTTCAGGACGAGCTCAAGCTGACGCGCCAGGCCCACGACGCGCTGGCCCGGGACAGCCATGAGGCGCTGGCCGAGATCATCGACACTGTGCCCGCGCTGATCAGCGCCACCGCGCGGGACGGCTCGTTCCTGTTCATCAACGAGGGGCTCGCCGCCTTCGTGGGCGTGGCCAGGGACGACGCGGAACGGCGCGACGTGGCGGCCCTGTTCGACGCCCCGCACGCGCACACCAGCCAGGCGCTGAACAACATCGTGTTCGAGACAGGAGCCGCGCTGCCGGCCCGCGAGGAGACCCTGGTCAACCATGCCGGCCAGAGCCGGACCTTCCTGACCGCGAGAACCCCGTTGCGCCGCGCCGGCCAGGAAGTGGTCGGCGTGCTCACCACCTCGCTCGACATCACCGAGCGCAAGGCGGCGGAGGAGCGTCTCAGCCACCTCGCCCACCACGACACCCTGACCGACCTGCCGAACCGGGCGCTGCTGCGCTCGCGGCTGCGCCAGGCGATGGCGCGCGGGCGGCGCGGCGACCGTGCCTTCGCGCTGCACTTCATCGACCTGGACCGCTTCAAGGCGATCAACGACGCGCTCGGCCACTACTTCGGCGACCAGGTTCTGGTCGCGGTCGGCGAGCGCCTGGTCGGCCTCGTGGAGCCCGGCGACACCGTGGCCCGGCTCGGCGGCGACGAGTTCGCGATCCTGCAGTCCGGCGTCGCAGGCCCGCAGGACGCCGAGACGCTGGCCGGCAGGATCATCGCGGAGATGGGCCATCCTCTGCTGTGCGAGGGGCAGGAGGTGACGATCGGCGCCAGCATCGGCGTCACGATCCATCCGCGCGACGGCACCGACGAGGACGACCTGCTGCGCAACGCCGACCTCGCCATGTATCGCGCCAAGGCGGCCGGGCGCGACACCTGGTGCTTCTTCGCCGAGGGCATGAGCCCGGGCGCGCGCGACGCGATGAGGACCGAGTCCGAGCTGCGCAGCAGCGTGGCGCGCGGCGAGCTGCTGCTGCACTACCAGCCGCAGGTGGACCTCGCCTCCGGGCAGATCGTGGGCGCCGAGGCGCTGCTGCGCTGGGCGCGCCGCGGGCACGGCCTGGTGGCGCCGGGCAATTTCATCGCGCTGGCCGAGGAGACAGGGCTGATCCTGGTGATCAGCGAGTGGGTGCTCAAGGAGGCCTGCCGTCAGGCGGCGGAATGGCTGCGACAGGGCCTCCCGCCGATCCGGCTCGGCGTCAACCTGTCGCCGGTGCAGTTCCGCCGCCAGGACGTCTACGACCTCGTGATGCGCACCCTGGCCGAGACCGGCCTGCCCCCCGGGCTGCTGGAGCTGGAGCTGACCGAGAACATCCTGATGGAGAACGCGGACGAGTCGGTGGAGGCGCTGCAGAGGCTCCGCTCCATCGGGGTGTGCCTGTCGGTGGACGATTTCGGCACCGGCTACTCGTCCCTGAGCTACGTCAAGCGGTTCCCGCTCAACCGTCTCAAGATCGATCAGTCCTTCGTGCGCGGTCTCGACGCCGACGTGAGCGACACCGCGATCGTGCAGACCATCCTGGAGCTCGGCCATGCGCTGCAGCTCAAGGTGATCGCGGAGGGCATCGAGACCGAGGCGCAGATGACCTGGCTGCGCCGGGAGGGCTGCGAGGAGGGCCAGGGATTCTATTTCAGCAGGCCAGTGCCGGCGACGGAGTTCGAGGAGATGCTGCGACGCCAGGCCGCCGCGACGGCGGCGGCCGCGCGATGAGCGTCCCGCCCGCGCTGCGGCGAACGGCGCTGTCCACCGTCGCTGGGCTGGCCGGGATCGTGCGCCGGGCCAGGCGGTCGCCGGGCGGCGAGATCGAGATGGCGCGCAACCGCCTCCTGTTCGGCTGCTTCGGCGTGGTGTTCCTCGTCGGGCTCAATCCCGCCAGGGTGGAGTCGCCACTGCTGCTGCTCGTGGCCTACGTCACGGTGTCGGTGGCGATCCTGGCGCACATCCTGCGAAATCCCGGGACGTACCGGGTCAGGCGTCTTGTCGCCATCGTGGCCGACGCCTCAATCCTGACATACGAGCTGCACACCGGCGGCGAGCCGGTGTCGCTGTTCTTCTGCCTGTACCTGTGGATGGTGTTCGGCAACGGCTTCCGCTTCGGCGTGCGGTGGCTGTTCCTCTCCACCATCGCCGCCTGCCTGGGCTTCCTCGTGGTGTGCCTGACCACGCCGTTCTGGCTGCACCAGGAGCATCTCGCCGAGGGATTGATGGCGGGGCTGATCGCGCTGCCGCTGTATGCCGCCAGCCTGATCCGGCGCCTGTCGCGGGCCAGGCTGGCGGCCGAGCACGCCACCCAGGTCGCAGAGGAGGCGAGCCGGGCCAAGACCCTGTTCATGGCCAGCGTCAGCCACGAGCTGCGCACGCCGCTGACAGCGATCATCGGCATGGGCAGCCTACTGCGCGACACCGCGCTGGAGCCCGAGCAGAGGGAGATGACGCAGACCGTCGAGGACGCCGCGCACTCCCTGCTCTCGCTCATCAACGGCGTGCTCGACTTCTCGCGCATCGAGGCGGGCCGGATGCCTGTGCAGCCGGTGGCGTTCGACCCGGCCGAACTGCTGCGCGAGATGCGCAGCCTCGTGATGGGCCAGGCGCGGGCGAAAGGCATCGGCGTCGATGTCAACGTGACGCCACGCACGCCGCGCCGCATCCTGGCGAGCCGCCGCCACCTGTCCGACATCGTCATGAACCTGCTGAGCAACGCCGTGAAGTTCACCGGCGCGGGCAGCGTGCTGATCGCGGTCGATGTCGCGGACGCGCAGGATTCCGGCCTGCGGCTTGTCCTGGAGGTGTGCGACACCGGGATCGGGATCTCGCCGGAGGCCCAGAGGCGCGTGTTCGAGACCTTCACCCAGGCGGACGCCAGCATCCTCAACGACTATGGCGGGACGGGCCTCGGCCTGTCGATCGCGCGGAGCAGGGCGGAGCTGCTGGGGGGCAGCCTGGAGCTGCAGAGCGAGGTCGGCGTCGGCAGCGTGTTCCGGCTGGTGGTGCCGGTGGGCGCGATCGAGGATGTGTCGCCCGGGCCGGACGGCGATGTCGGGGTGATGCTGCTCGCGGCGGGCGGGGAGGCCCGCGAGCGCCTAGCCGGGCAGCTCGGCAGCCTCGGCGTCCGCTGCGAGGTCTGCGACGATGCGGAGGCGGCGCTGTCGCTGCTCGCCGGCATGGCCGGCGAGCAGGGAGGGACAAGCCTGCTGATGGTGCTGGAGGACGGCCTGCCGGGCACGCTCGACCGGCTCCAGCCCAGGCTGGCCCCGGCCTGCGCGCGGGCCGGGGCCGTGGCGGTGCTCGTCGGCGACCCTGTCGCCGCGGACGGCGACCGCCGACGGCATTTCGTCTCGGTGCTGCCGCGCAACCCGGGTGCCGCGGACGTCGCCGGCGCCCTGCATGTCGCCAGGGTCCTGTCCGGCGGCCGGCAGGCGTCCGTGTCGCCGGGCATCCCCGCCGCGCGCGACGGGGCGGGTGGCCGCCAGGCGCTCAGCGTCCTCGTGGCCGACGACAACAGCGTCAACCAGAAGGTGATCGTCAAAATCCTCGAGCGCGCCGGCCACAGGTCGCGCGTGGTCTCGGACGGCGAGGCGGCCCTGGATGCGCTGGAGAGCGGGGAGGCGTTCGATCTCGTGCTGATGGACGTGAACATGCCGAAGATGGACGGCATCGAGGTCACGAAGCTGTACAGGTTCATGGCGCTGGGCGACGTGCGCCTGCCCATCGTCGCCTTGACCGCGGACGCGACGTCGGAGATGGCGGCGCGCTGCACGGCCGCCGGCATGGATGCGTGCATCACGAAGCCGATCGCGCCGGACGACCTGGTGGCGCTCGTGGAACGGCTGGCGCTGGCGCCGAAGCCGGGACGGCCCGACGCGGTGGTGCCGATCTCGCGGCATCCGAAGTACCGCAACGCCTCGGCCGAAATCGTCGACGCGAGCAAGCTCCAGACCCTGCAGGAGCTGGGCGGCGCGGGGTTCGTCTCGGACCTGGTCGCAGACTTCCTGGTCGAGGCCGAGGAGACCATCGGGCATCTGGTCGAGGCGGCGGCCCGCGGCGACATCGTGGCGTTCCGCAGCCAGGCCCACGCCCTGCGCAGCGCCTCGACCAACATCGGCGCCCATGCCCTGGGCGAGCTGTGCAATCCCTGGCAGCACGCGAAGCTGGTCGATCTCGCAGCGCAGGCGCCGCAGGTGGCGCACCGCGCGAGGGCGGAGTTCAAGCGGACCCGCACTGCGCTGCTGTCCGCGCAGGCGCAGCCGCCGGGCAGCGTCGCGCAGCCAAACTGAGGCCGGCTCTGCGGGGCTGGGCTGGCAGGGTTGAGCCTGCCTCAAACTCCGTCGGGGACAGCGCCCCTAGACCCGCCTGCGTCGAGCAGATCGGAAACCGGCGTCGCGCGGATGGAATGGCGACCCGGAATCGCCATGTCAGCGGTCCTGCGGGTCCCGGTTCGGGTCCGCCGAGCGTCCAGGATCACGCCATGGCGTCCACGACCCGGATCATCTACCAGCCCTACGTGGCGGGTCCCCGCGGCGCCCTGAAGCCGGGCACGGCGATCGCCTGCCGGTCCGCGGAAGAGGGGCTGCGCCGGGCCGAGCGCGCCCTGCAAGGCGGGTCGATCGTCGGCGCCCAGGTGGTGCGGATGACCCATGACGACGACGCCGGGGAGTTCGGCGACCCGGAGTTCCTCGGCAGGATAGGACAGGTTCCGGACGCGGACTGACCCGGAGTCCCAATGCGTGCCGAGTGGGCGAAGCAAACAAGGCTTTGCCTTGAACCTCGCCAAAAGCTCGCCCTT
>CAXSES010000117.1:2845-8512 GCA_964236225.1 uncultured Acetobacteraceae bacterium | reverse complement strand
GGTCCAGGGGCGGCTCGCCCCTGGCGGGTCTGGGCAGAGCCCAGCCTTGCCTTCTTTCCGCGCGCATCAGGCCGCCCCGTGCAGGAGTTCAAGCGCCTGCGACGTGTAGAAGCCGCCGGCGACGCGCTCGGTGCGGCCGCGCCGCCAGCCGGCCAGGGCGGGCTCCTCGTCGAGGCGGCTGAACAGGCCGCGCGGGGAGATCGGCTCGATGGCGGGGGCGCGGTCGGCGCGGGGGAACAGCCGGCCGGCGGCGTGCATCACGCCGAGCGCGGGCGTGCGCGGCGCGAAGGTCGCGAGCACGGAGCGCTCGGCCTGGGCGGCGAGGGCGCGGATGGCGCCGACCATCTCCGGGCCGGCGTAGTGGATCAGCGAGTCCATGGCGACGACGTGGTCGAAGCGGCCGGATGCCGTGTGCAGCATGTCGCCGGGCAGGAACTCGACGCTGCCGGGCAGGCCGGCGGGCAGGCGGTCGCGGGCGAGGTCGAGCAGGGTGGCGGCGAGGTCGACGGCCGTGACGTCCGCGCCGCGGCGGGCCAGCTCGACCGCGAGCGCGCCGGTGCCGCAGCCGGCGTCGAGGACGCGGCGGCCGCGCAGGTCGCCGGGCAGCCAGGAGAGCAGGGTGTCGCGCATCTGCGCGCGGCCGGCGCGCACGGTGGCACGGATGCGTCCGAGCGGGGCGTCCGACGTCATGCGCGCCCAGTTGGCGGCTGCGGTGCGGTCGAAGTAGGTCTCGAGCTGGCCGCGGCGGCGCTCGTAGGCGGAGGCGGAGGCCTCGGCGCGGGCCAGCGCCGCCATCACTCGAAGCCCAGCAGGTCGAAGATGTCGCGGTCCTTGAGGGCGCGGCTCTCCAGGTTGGGGGTGCCGGCCATCAGCGTGGCGGCGAGGCGCAGGTACTCGTTCTGCACGGACTCGATCTCTGGGGTGGGCTCCATCTCGAACACGGTGGATTTCTTGAGCCGCGAGCGGCGGATGGCGTCGAGGTCGGGGAAGTGCGCGAGGGTGGAGAGGCCGGTGGCCGCGTTGTAGCGGTCGATCTGGTCGGTGCCGGCGGAGCGGTTGACGATCACGCCGCCGAGGCGGACGTCGTAGTTGCGCGCCTTGGCCTCGATCGCGGCGACGATGCGGTTCATCGCGAAGATGGAGTCGAAGTCGTTGGCGGCGACGATCAGCGCCTGGTCGGCGTGCTGCAACGGGGCCGCGAAGCCGCCGCACACCACGTCGCCGAGCACGTCGAAGATCACCACGTCGGTGTCCTCCAGCAGGTGGTGCTCGCGCAGCAGCTTCACCGTCTGGCCGACGACGTAGCCGCCGCAGCCGGTGCCGGCGGGGGGGCCGCCGGCCTCGATGCACATCACGCCGCCGGTGCCCTGGACCACGAAATCCTCGGGGCGAAGCTCCTCCGGGTGGAAGTCCACGCCCTCGAGCACGTCGATCACCGTGGGGATCAGGCGCTTGGTGAGGGTGAAGGTGCTGTCGTGCTTGGGGTCGCAGCCGATCTGGAGCACGCGGTGGCCCTGGCGGGCGAAGGCGAGCGAGAGGTTGGACGAGGTCGTGCTCTTGCCGATGCCGCCCTTGCCGTAGACGGCGAACACCTTTGCGGAACCGGAACGGCGCGGGGCGTCCATGCGGACCTGGACGCTGCCGTCGCCGTCGCCGCCGCGAGAGGGGGCGCCGCGTGGGGGGGCCTCGGCGCTGGAGCAGGTGCCGCAGCCGGCGGCCTCGCGCAGACGGGCGGGGACCGCGTCCGCGGGCTTCACTTCGATGGTCATGCGGCCACTCCCATTGCCGGCGCAGCGCCGATGCCTTCGAGGCGGTCCTCGATCTCTTCGCCCGCGCGCCGCAGGCGCTCCAGCACGGACGGATCGGGCGTCCAGTACTTGCGCTCCGAGGCCTCCAGCAGCCGGTTGGCGATCTTCGCCGAGGCCTGCGGGTTCAGGCTGGCGAGGCGCTCGCGCATCTCGGGCTCCAGCATGAAGGTCTCGCTGAGCTGCTCGTAGATCCAGGGAGCGACCTGGCCGGTGGTGGCCGACCAGCCGAGCGTGTTCGTCACCTGCGCCTCGATCTGGCGCACGCCCTCGTAGCCGTGGGCGAGCAGGGCCTCGTACCATTTCGGGTTGAGCGCGCGGGTGCGGGTCTCCAGCGTCACCTGCTCGGCCAGGGTGCGCACCAGGCCGTCGCCCCTGGTCTGGTCGCCGATGTAGATGCTCGACGCCACGCCGTTGCGCTCGCGCCGCGCGGCGCGGGCGATGCCGCCGAGCGTGTCGAAGTAGTGGTCCACGGTGGTCACGCCCAGCTCGACCGAGTCGAGGTTCTGGTAGGCGACGTCGACGGAGCGCAGCACGTGGGAGAGCACGCGGTCGTGGCGCACGGCATGGCCGCTGACGCCGTAGGCGAAACCCTTGCGGCGGACGAAGGCGTCGGCCAGCTCGTCCTCGTCGTTCCAGCCGCCGGCGTCGATGAGCTGGTTGACGTTGGCGCCGTAGGCGTCCTCGGCGTTGCCGAACACGCGCAGCGCCGCGGTCGCCATGTCGCCGCCGTTGGCCTCGATGTAGGCGAGCGCGTGGCGGCGGACGTGGTTCATCTCGACGGGCTCGTCGGCGGAGGCGGCCAGCAGCGCGGCCTCGGCGAGCAGGCGGGTCTGCATCGGCAGCAGGTCGCGGAAGATGCCGGACAGGGTGACCACGACGTCGATTCGCGGGCGGCCGAGGCGCTCCAGGGGGACGAGCCGTGCTCCGCACAGGCGGCCGTAGCTGTCGTGGCGCGGCTCCGCGCCGAGCAGCCACAGCACCTGGGCGATCGGGCCGCCCTCCGTCTTGAGGTTGTCGGTGCCCCACAGGACCATGGCCACGGTCTCGGGCAGGCCGTGGTTGTCCGCGGCGTGGCGGGCGAGCAGGCGGTCGGCCTGGCGGGCGCCGTCCTGCACCGCGAAGGCGCTGGGTATGCGGAAGGGGTCGAGGCCGTGCAGGTTGCGCCCGGTCGGCATGATCTCGGGGGTGCGGATCAGGTCGCCGCCCGGGGCGGGGCGGGTGTAGCCGCCGTCGAGCGCGTGCAGGAGGGCGGGAATCTCGTGGTCGGTGGCGAGCAGGGCGTCGAGCGCGGCGCGGCGCTCGGGATCGGCGATGCCGGCGGCGTCGAGCATCTCCGCGCGGGCTTCCGCGCCGGGCGGCAGGCCCACGACGTGCAGGCCGTGCGGGATCAGGGTGTACTCAAGCTCCAGCAGGGCGGCCTGGAGGCGGCCGATGGTGGCCTCGGCGCCGGCGATCTCCCACGGCGGCTCTGGTTGGGCCAGCTCGACGCAGGCGGCCTGCGCCTGGATCAGCAGGGCGAGGGCCGCGCGCTGCTGCGGGTCGGAGTCCGGCTCCAGGCTGCGCCAGCGGTCGATCGAGGATTTCAGGTCGAGCAGGCCGCGG
Organism: uncultured Acetobacteraceae bacterium; assembly: GCA_964236225.1. Lineage (GTDB taxonomy): Bacteria > Pseudomonadota > Alphaproteobacteria > Acetobacterales > Acetobacteraceae > CAXSEF01. Next base: position 5,102 of record CAXSES010000117.1, on the reverse strand, counting down.
TACAGGCCGGCGGCGCTGAGCGCGGGCGTGAGGTGGCTGACCAGGGTGGCGCCGATGCGGCGCTTGGCCAGCGCGCCCTCGGAGGGGTTGTTGCAGGCGTAGAGGTAGATGTTGGGCATGTCGCCGATCAGGCGGTCGGGCCAGCAGGCGGCGCTCATGCCGGCGTGCTTGCCTGGCATGAACTCCAGCGCGCCGTGGGTGCCGAAATGCAGGATCGCGTGGGCGGAAAAGTCCTCGCGCAGCCAGCGGTAGAAGGCGGAAAAGGCGTGGGTCGGCGCGAAGCCGTGCTCGAACAGCAGGCGCATCGGGTCGCCCTCGTAGCCGAAGGCGGGCTGGATGCCGACGAGGATGTTGCCGAACCGCTCGCCGAGGACCTGGATCGCGGCGCCGTCGCTGTTCTGGCGGCCGGGGGCGGGACCCCACTGGCGCTCGATCTCGGCGAGGTGGGGCTCGCGCCTGACGTGGTCGGCGGCGGGGATGCGGGCGCAGACGTTGGCGTCCGTGCCGTGGCTCGCGGCGTTGCCGACCAGCACGCGGGCGCGCAGGGCGTCGACGCTGGGGGGCACGTCCACTCGGTAGCCGCCGGCCGCGAGCGCGATCATCGTGCGGTGCAGCGACTCGAACACCGAGAGGTAGGCGGCGGTGCCGGTGCTGCCGCCGTTGGGCGGGAAGTTGAACAGCACGACGGCGACGCGGCGCTCGGCGCGCTCGGTGCGTCGCAGGGTGACGAGGCGGTGCACGCGGGCGGCCAGGGTGGCGGCGCGCTCCGGGTGGGAGACCATCTGGCGCGCGTGGCCCTCGCCGGCGGTGGAGCGGCCGACGCCCGCCGTGGAACGGCCACCAAACGTCATCGGCCAGATCGCGCCGTCGAGCTCGGGGATCGCGACCATCATCGCGGCCTCGACCGGCATCAGGCCGCGCGGGTCGGCTTCCCACTGCTCCAGCGTCTGGAACTCGACGGGGTGGGCCGCGACGTAGGGCACGTCGAGCCTGGCCAGAATCTCCTCGGACGCGCGGGCATCGTTGTAGGCGGGGCCGCCGACGAGGGAGAAGCCGGTGAGCGAGACCAGGGCGTCGATGGCGGGGGCGCCGTCGTGGAAGAAGAACTCCTCCATCGCCGGGCGCGAGTCGAGGCCGGCGGCAAAGGCGGGGATGACGCGCAGGCCGCGCGCCTCCATCGCCGCGATCACGCCGTCGTAGTGCGCCGCGTTGCCGGCCAGGACGTAGGAGCGCATCAGCAGCAGGCCCACCGTGCCGCGCTCGCCGGCGACGGACAGCCTCGGGCGCGGCAGGTCGGCGATGCCGGCCGCGATGCCGCCGGGGACGCCGGGGTGGTAGAGGCCGATGTCGGGATAGTGGATCGGGGCCTCGGCACGCACGGTGCCGGCGAGCGCCAGACGGGGGCCGGCGGCGTAGCGGTCGACCAGCATCCGCGTCAGGCCGACCAGGTTGGCTTCCGATCCGGCGAGCCAGTACTGCAGCGCCAGGAAGTAGATGCGCGCGTCCTGCGCGGCGCCGGGGATGAAGCGCAGCAGCTTGGGCAGGCGGCGCAGCATCTTCATCTGGTCGCGCCCGCTGGACGGGGCGCCGGGCTTGCGGGTGCCGCGCAGGCGCTTGAGCATCGCCATGGCGCCGGTGGCCTCGCCGGCCATGCTGAAGCGGCCGAGCTTCGTGAGCTTGACCACCTCGGTCGCGGAGAGGCAGCCGAGGATGGCGTCGCAGTGCTCGCGGCGCGCGGCGAGGGCGGGCAGCACGGCGCGGATGTGCTCGTCGAGGAACAGCATGGTGGCGATCACGACGTCGCCCCGCGCGATGTCGTCGAGGCAGGCCTGGAGCACCTCCGGGTCGTGGCCCCACTCGTCGGCGGCGTGCACGCGCAGCTCCAGGCCGGGCAGGTCGCGGCGCAGCACGGCCTCCGCGGATTCGGCGGTGCGGGCGAGGATGCTGTCCATGGTCACGACGACCACGCGGATCGGCACGGGCGTCCCGGCGGGGGAGGTCGCGTGCAGGGCGGGGGTGACGTCAGCGGGCATGGTGCGCCTTTGCGTCGTAGAGGGTCTGGACGGAGATCGCCGCGATGCCGCGCTCGCGGGCGAAGCTCTCCGTGTTGCGCCGCGCCTTGCCGCGCACGAACACCGGGACGCGCCTCAGCTCGCGCTCCGCGTCGGCGTCCCAGGAGGTGGCGAGGTCGGCCGCGGCCGGAGCGTCGAGGACCAGGGTGTCGCCCTGGGGTGCCGCGCCCTGGGGTGCCGCGCCC
>CAXSES010000117.1:0-2745 GCA_964236225.1 uncultured Acetobacteraceae bacterium | reverse complement strand
CGCCCTGGGGTGCCGCGCCCTGGGGTGCCGCGCCCGTGACGGCGCCTGGCACGACGCCAGAGGCGGCCAGCGCGTCGGCGGCGAGCGCCGCGACGGTGGCGGCCTCGTGCGCGGTGGGGCGCGGGTCGGCGGGGCGCGGGTCGGCGGGGCGGGGCGCGTGGGCGTGGCCGAGATGCGAGGGGGCGGCGCCCTCGCCGAACTCGCTGTCCTCGCGGAACATCGCCAGCAGGTGCTCCTCCAGGCCCATCATCAGAGGGTGGACCCAGGTGTCGAACAGCACGTTGGCGCCCTCGAAGCCCATCTGCGGCGAGTGGCGCGCGGGGAAGTCCTGCACGTGGACGGGCGAGGAGATCACGGCGCAGGGGATGCCCAGGCGCTTGGCGACGTGGCGCTCCATCTGGGTGCCGAGCACCAGGTCGGGCGCCGCCGCAGCGATCGCCGCCTCCACGTCGAGGTAGTCGTCGCACACCAGCGGGGCGACGCCGTACAGCGCCGCGGCCTCGCGCAGCTCGCGGGCGAACTCTCGGCTGTAGCTGCCCAGGCCCACCACCTCGAAGCCCAGCTCCCTTGCCGCGACCCGGGCGGCGGCGATGGCGTGGGTGGCGTCGCCGAACACGAACACGCGCTTGCCGGTGAGGTAGGTGGCGTCCACCGAGCGCGAGTACCAGGGCAGGTTGGAGTGGCGCTCCGCGTCGGCGGCGGCCCGCGCCGGGTCGAGGCCGGCGAGGCCCGCCACCTCGGCGACGAACTCGCGGGTGGCGCGCACGCCGATCGGGATCGTGCGGGTCTGCGGCTGGCGGAACTCTCGCTCCAGCCAGCGGGCGGCGACCCCTGCGGTCTCGGGGTAGAGCACGACGTTGAAGTCGGCAGCGCCCAGGCGGGCGAGGTCGGAGGGGCTGGCGCCGAGGGGCGCGCACACGTTGACGGCGACGCCGATGCGCTCCAGCAGCGCGGTGATCTCGCGCACGTCGTCGCGGTGGCGGAAGCCGAGGGCGGTGGCGCCGAGCAGGTTGCAGGACGGCGCGCGGCCCTCGCCTGAATCCTGGGCGCGGGGGACGCGCCCGCCGGCCGCGCAGCGGCGCACGACCTGGTAGAAGGTCTCGGCGGCCGCCCAGTTCTCCTTGCGCTGGTAGGAGGGGAGTTCGAGCGCGATCGTCTCCACGCCGAGGCCGCGCGACAGGCCGGCGGGGTCGTCCTGGATCAGCTCGCCTGTGCACGACGCGCCGACGAGGAGAAGCTCGGGGCGGAACCGCTCGACGGCGTCGCGGGCGGCGGTGCGGAACAGCTCCGCGGTGTCGCCGCCGAGGTCGCGGGCCTGGAACGTCGTGTAGGTGACGGGCGGGCGGGTGGCGCTGCGCTCGATCATGGTGAAAAGCAGGTCTGCGTAGGTGTCGCCCTGCGGGGCGTGCAGCACGTAGTGGACGCCGGTCATGGCGGCGGCGACGCGCATCGCGCCGACATGCGCCGGGCCCTCGTAGGTCCAGAGGGTGAGCTGCATGGGGCTCAGACCTCCAGAGCCGCGCGGCGCGCGAGCGGGCGGGCGAACAGCGCGGCCAGGTCGCCGGCCTGCTCGAAGCCGTGGATCGGGGAGAACAGAAGCTCGATCGACCATTTCGTGGCCATGCCCTCGGCCTCCAGCGGGTTGGCCAGGCCGAGGCCGCACACCACGAGGTCGGGGCGCGCGGCGCGGCAGCGGTCGAGCTGGCGGTCCACGTCCTGGCCCTCGCTGAGCATCGCGTCGGCGGGGAGAAGGTCGAGCTCGGGGGCGAGGTGCTCGCGGTGCAGGGTGGGCGTGCCGACCTCGACCAGGCGCATGCCAAGCTCGCGCGACAGGAAGCGGGCGAGCGGGATCTCGAGCTGCGAGTCGGGGAAGAAGAACACGCGCAGGCCGCAGAGCGCCGCGCGGTGGCGGGCGAGCGCGATCCCGGCGCGGGCGATTGCCGGGGCCATGGCGGCCTCCATGCGAGAGGCGTCGCCGCCCCAGGCGAGGCAGGCGGCGCGCAGCCACGCGCGCGTGCCCTCGACGCCGATCGGGAACGGGGCGGAGACGCGCCGCGCGCCGCGCTCCTCCAGCAGGCGCGCGGTCTCGGCGAGGAAGGGCTGGGCGAGCAGCATCACCGTGTTCGGGCCGACGGCCGGCAGCGCGTCCGCGTGGCGCGGCGGCAGGAAGCGGACGGGGCCGATGCCCGCGTCGCGCAACAGCGCGGAGAACTGGGACTCGACGACGTCGGGCAGCGCGCCGACGACGAGGATCGAGGGCGCGTCGTCGCGGGGCAGCTCGGGGACCAGCGAGGCGAGGCAGGCATCCTCGCCCTGGGTGAAGGTGGTCTCTATGCCGGAGCCGGAGTAGCTCAGCACGCGGCAGGCCGGCAGGAAGCGGCGCGTGAGGCGGGCGCTGGCGCGCGACAGGTCGAGCTTGATGACCTCGGACGGGCAGGAGCCGACCAGGAACAGCATGGAGATGTCGGGGCGGCGCGCGAGCAGGCGGTCCACGACGCGGTCCAGCTCGTCGTCCATGTCGGCGCGGCCGGCGAGGTCGCGCTCCTCGATGATCGCGGTGGCGAAGCGCGGCTCGGCGAAGATCATCACCCCGGCGGCCGATTGCAGCAGGTGGGCGCAGGTGCGGCTGCCGACCACGAGGAAGAACGCGCCCTGGATTCGGCGGTGCAGCCACACGATGCCGGTCAGGCCGCAGAACACCTCGCGCTGGCCCCTCTCGCGAAGGATGGGCTCGCGAGGGGTGGG
>CAXSES010000116.1:0-8512 GCA_964236225.1 uncultured Acetobacteraceae bacterium | reverse complement strand
CGCGACGCAGGAGGGACCTCCCGATGCCCGACGATCCCACCGTTGCCGCCGCGCCGCAGCGTGTCGCGGTCAGCCTGACAGTGAACGGCCACGTGCACGCGGTGTCCGTCGAGCCGTGGACCACGCTGCTCGACCTGCTGCGCCACGAGCTGGGGCTGACCGGCTCCAAGAAGGGCTGCGACCACGGGCAGTGCGGCGCGTGCACGGTGCTGGTGGATGGCCGCGCGATGAACGCCTGCCTGTGCCTGGCGGTGATGCAGGACGGGGCGCAGGTCACGACGGTGGAGGGGCTGGCGGCGGCGGACGGCACGCTGTCGCCGCTCCAGCAGGCGTTCATCGACCACGACGCGTTCCAGTGCGGCTACTGCACGCCGGGGCAGCTCTGCTCGGCCACCGCGCTGGTCGCCGAGGGGCGGGCGCGCGACGCCGCGCAGATCCGCGAGCTGATGAGCGGCAACATCTGCCGCTGCGGCGCCTACCCCAACATCGTCGCCGCGATCGAGCAGGTGCTCGGCCAGCAGGCGCTCCAGGTGGCGGCCCAGGTGGCGGCGCAGTGAACCGCGTCTCCTACGCGCGGCCGGCGGATCTGGCGGAGGCGATCCGGGAGGTCGCGTCCGAGCCGGGGGCGCGGTTCATCGCGGGCGGCACCAACCTCGTCGACCTGATGAAGTACGACGTGGAGCGGCCGACTCGGCTGGTCGACATCACGCGGCTGCCGGGGCTGGACAGGATCGAGGCGCTGCCGGGGGGCGGGCTGCGCGTCGGCGCGCTCGTGAGGAACAGCGACCTGGCGCAGGACGCGCGGGTGGCGGGCGGCTATCCGCTGCTGGTCGACGCGGTGCTGGCGGGGGCGTCGGCGCAGCTGCGCAACGCGGCGTCGACCGCGGGCAACCTGCTGCAGCGCACGCGGTGCTACTATTTCTACGACACGGCGACGCCCTGCAACAAGCGCGAGCCCGGCTCGGGGTGCCCGGCGATCGGCGGCGTCAACCGGCTGCACGCCATCCTGGGCGCGAGCGCGTCGTGCATCGCCACGCACCCGTCCGACATGTGCGTGGCGCTGGCGGCGCTGGAGGCGGTGGTGCAGGTGTCCGGGCCGGCGGGGGAACGCGCGGTCGCGTTCGCCGACTTCCACCTGCTGCCGGGCGAGCACCCGGAGCGCGACACCGTGCTGGCGCGTGACGAGATCATCACCGCGGTGGACCTGCCGGCGCCGCGGTTCCATACGCATTACACCTATCTCAAGCTGCGCGACCGGGCGTCGTACGCGTTCGCGCTGGTGTCGGTGGCGGCGGCGATCGAGTTCGACGGCGACCGCGTCGGGCAGGCGCGCGTGGCACTCGGCGGGGTCGCGCACAAGCCGTGGCGCGACGTCTCCGCGGAGGCGATGCTGGCTGGCAAGCTGCCCACGGACGCGCAGTTCGCGCTGGCGGCCGACCGCGTGCTGGGCGGGGCGGTGCCGCACGCGCACAACGCGTTCAAGATCGAGCTGGCGCGGCGCGCGATCGTGCGCGCCCTGCGGCAGGCGGCGGACGCGACGCCGCAGCACGCCAGCGAGAAAGGCATCCGGTAGGAAGCAAGGCTGGGCTCTGCCCAGGCCCGCAAAGGGTCCGAGGACCCTTTGATCCCATGACTTTAAGTAGTGGTTTCCAAAGGCGAGCCTTTGGCGGGGTCCCCGCTTCAGGCATGGGGGCAGAGCCCCTGGCCTTGCTTCCTTCAGGCACCCAGGCCCCAGCACAAGGACGCAGCCCATGTCCGCCACCATCGAGCCCTTCGTCGGCACGCCGCAGAGCCGCGTCGACGGCCGCGCCAAGGTCACCGGCGCCGCGCGCTACGCCGGCGAGTTCCACGCGGACGGCCTGCTGCACGGCGTTGTCGTGTCCGGCGCCATCGCCAAGGGGCGGATCGCGCGCCTCGACATCGCGGCCGCGAAGGCGGTGCCCGGCGTGGTCGAGGTGTTCACCCACGACAACCGGATGCGCACCGCCTGGCGCGACGCGGCGTTCCGCGACGAGGTCGCCCCGCCCGGCTCGCCGTTCCGCGCGCTGTACGACGACAGGATCGTCTACAGCGGGCAGCCGATCGCGCTCGTGGTGGCGGAGAGCTTCGAGGCGGCGCGGCACGCCGCGACGCTGGTGCGCGCCAGCTACGAGGCGGAGGAGGCGCGCACCGATCTCTTTGCCGCCCGCGGCTCGGCGTACGTGCCGCCGAAGAAGCGCAGCGGCATCACGCCGCCGCCCAAGCCGCGCGGCGACGCGCCGGGCGTGCTCGGCGAGAGCCCGATCCGGGTGGAGGGCGAGTACTACCAGCCAGCGGAGTTCCACAACCCGATGGAGCCGCACGCTACCACCGTCGTCTGGGAAGGCGGCGGCAGGATCACCGTGCACGACAAGATCCAGGGGGTGAACAACACCAAGGATTACATCACCAGCGTGTTCGGCCTGGGCAAGTCCGACGTGCAGGTCGTCACGCCCTACGTCGGCGGGGGGTTCGGCTCGGGGCTGCGGCCGCAGTACCAGCTCTATCTGGCGGTGCTGGCGTCGTTGCAGCTCGAGAGGTCGGTGCGGGTGGTGCTGACGCGCGACCAGATGTTCAGCTTCGGGCACCGGCCGGAGACCATCCAGACCGTGGAGCTGGGGGCGCGGCAGGACGGCGTGATCAACGCGGTCCGCCACGAGGCGATCGCGGAGACCTCGACCTTCGAGGACTACCAGGAGGTCGTGGTCAACTGGAGCGGCATGATCGCGCAGTGCGACAACGTCGCGCTGGACTACAGGCTGGTGAAGCTCGACCGCTACACGCCGGCCGACATGCGCGCGCCGGGCGCGCCGACCGGGCAGTTCGCCTTCGAGAGCGCGCTCGACGAGCTTTCCTACCGGCTCAAGATCGACCCGCTGGAGCTGCGGCTGCGCAACTACTCGGAGCGCGACCAGAACGAGGGCAAGGACTTCACCAGCAAGGCGCTGCGCGAGGGCTACCGCCTCGGCGCGGAGCGGTTCGGCTGGGCGCGGCGCAGCGCGGAGCCGCGTTCGATGCAGGACGGGCGCGAGCTGGTGGGCTGGGGCATGGCCAGCGGCGCGTGGGACGCCAAGGTGATGAAGACCTCGGCGTCGGCCACGCTCGGCGCGGACGGGCGCCTGGTGGTGGCCAGCTCGACGGCGGATATCGGCACCGGCACCTACACCATCCTGACGCAGATCGCGGCGGACGCGCTCGGGCTGGGCATGGACGCGGTCACTGTCAGGCTCGGCGACACCACGCTGCCGCACGCGCCGCTGGAGGGCGGGTCGTGGACCGCCGCCTCGTCGGGCGCGGCGGTGCAGGCGGCCTGCTACGCCGTGCGGGCCGCGCTGCTGAAGCACGCGGGCAGGGCAGGCGGGTCGCGCTTCGCCCGCGCGGGGATCGACGACGTGGTGTTCGAGGGCGGGCACATCGCGCTCGCCGCGGACCGGGCGGTGCGGATGAGCTACGCCCAGGCGATGCAGGCGGCCGGGGTGGGCGAGGTGGCTGCGGAGGAGACGATCAAGCCGGACGCCTCGGTCGCCAAGCTGTACTCGTCCTACACGCACTCCGCCGTGTTCGCCGAGGTGCGCGTGGACGAGACGCTGGGCCAGCTCCGGGTCACGCGGGTGGTGGACGCGATCTGCGCGGGGCGCATCCTCAATCCCAAGACGGCGCGCAGCCAGATCATCGGCGGCGTCGTGTTCGGCATCGGCATGGCGACGCACGAGGAGGCGCTGGACGACCCGAAGCTCGGGCGGTTCATGAACCACAACCTCGCCGAGTACCACGTGCCGGTCTGCGCCGACGTCACCGACATCGAGGTGATCTTCGTCGACGAGCCGGACAGCAGGACAAGCCCGCTCGGGGTCAAGGGGCTCGGCGAGATCGGCATCTGCGGCACGGCGGCGGCCATCGCAAACGCGGTGTTCCACGCGACGGGCAAGCGGGTGAGGGACCTGCCGATCACGCTGGACAAGCTGCTGTAGGCAGGCAAGGCCAGGGGCTCTGCCCCCCTGCTTGAAGGCGGGGACCCCGCCAAAGGGCGAGCCCTTTGGAAACATCCCGTGGGCCTGCGGCACGCCGCCCCGAGCGTGCCGCAGGCCCCGACTCACGCCGGTCCAGGGCGGCTCGCCCTGGCGGGTCCCCGCTTCCAAGGATGGGGCAGAGCCCTGGCCTTGCTTCCTGAAAGCTCCCCATGCGCACCCTGCTCGCCGCCCTTGTTTTTGCTGCCGTGCCCGCGCTGGCCGCGCCGCCGCCGCTGCGCGAGGTCCACACGTTCGACGGCCAGGTGACGGGGATCGCGGTGGCGAAGGACGGCCGGGTGTTCGTGAACTTCCCGCGCTGGGAGAAGGACGTGCCTGTCTCCGTGGCGGAGGTGATGCGCGACGGCACGCTGCGGCCCTACCCGGACGCCGGGTGGAACGCCTGGAGCAATCTCAGGCCGCTGTCCGTGGGCGACCATTTCGTGTGCGTGCAGAGCGTGACGGTGGACCCGCAGGGGTTCCTGTGGGTGGTGGACCCGGCGGCGCCGGGCAACGAGTTCATCAAGCCGGGCGGGCCGAAGCTGGTGAAGATCGACCTTTCCACGAACAGGGTGGTCAAGGTGATCGGCCTCGACGAGAGCGTGGCGCCGCAGGGGAGCTACATGAACGACGTGCGCGTCAGCCCGGACGGGGCGCACGCCTACCTCACTGATTCGGGCCAGAAGGGCGCGCTGGTCGTGGTCGACGTGGCGGCGGGGACGGCGCGCCGGGTGCTCGACGGCGACCCGCGCACGCAGCCGCAGCCGGGCGTCGTGCCGCGCGCCGACGGGCACGAACTGCGCAGGCCGGACCACCGCATCCCGGCGTTCGCCGCGGACGGCATCGCGCTCGATGCGGCGGGGGAGTACCTGTACTGGCAGGACCTGGTGGGGACGACGCTCTACCGGGTGCCGATTGCGGCGCTGCTGAAGGAGGGCGGCGACGCGGGGGCGGCGGTGGAGACGCTGGGCGCCACCAACGTCGCGGACGGGCTGTGGATGGACGAGAAGGGGTACCTGTTCATCACCGACCCGGCGGACAACGCGGTCAGGATGCGCGCGCCGGACGGGACGCTGAGCGTGGTGGCGGCGGACCCGAGGCTGCGCTGGCCGGACAGCCTGGCGGAGGGCGCGGACGGGGCGATCTACGTCACGGCGTCGCACATCCAGGACATGGCGCAGTTCCACGAGCACGGCAGCACGCAGAAGGGGGGCTGGGGGCTGTTCAGGATCGAGAGGCCGCACGGGCGGTAGGGAAGAAAGGCCAGGGCTCTGCCCTCCTGCCTCAAGACGGGGACCCCGCCAGGGCGAGCCGCCCTGGACCGGCGCTTTCCTGAGCAATGGAGTCCAGGGCCCGCCTTTGGCGGAGGCCCTCTGTGGAGGCTTGCGCTGCTCCGGGCTGGTCAGTGCGGGATTTTCGCGATCATGGCCTGCACGGCTTTCGCCGCCGCATCCGTGGCGCAACCGCTGCTGGTCTGCTCCACCTTGAGGATGTCCGCCGCCGAGGCGAGCAGGCGGCCGTAGCAGCCGAAGATGCCGTCCGAGCCGTAGATCGCGGTGCTGGCGGTGTTGCCGGGCGCCCCGAGCGACACGCCGCCTGTGCTCGGGTCGATGATGAAGGACGTGGTGTCCTGGGACAGGATGCCTTCGGCGAGCAGCGATGGTGGTGTGGCGCCGTCCCGGGTCGCGATCAGGAGACCCTGCCCGACCTGCGTGGCCTGCCCGATCGTGTCGGTGTCGGTGCCGCTCTCGTCGATGCGGACGGCGAGCGGATAGGAGTAGTGGCTCGTGACGACCGAGGTGCCGCTCGCGCCCCTGGTGGCGACGGCAACGGAGGTTTCGGTGTCCTGGGCGATGTCCTGCACGTAGGTGCCTGGAGTGATGCTGTAGGACTGAACATTCGTGAAGTTGGAGGACGCGTCGACCGTGGTGGTGACGACGCCATGCGAGGTCCTGAGGGTGCCGGCCAGCGTGTAGGCGTGCCTGGACGCGGTCACCAGCGCGCCGGTGATGTCGGTGGTGCCGGCAAGGGTGTTGGTGAGCGTGGGCGAAGGCGCGCCGAGGGTGTCGGCGGTGAGCGTGCCGGCGTCGGAGGCGGCGCCATGGTCAAGGTAGAGGTAGAGCGTGCCCTCGACCGAGAAGTGGTTGGCGGCGCCGAAGACAGACAGAGAGATCGTGTGCGGACCGGGCCTGTCGAGCTCGCCCGCGAAGGGCGTCAGCTCGATGCGGAACGGACGCAGGTCGAGCGTGCCGACGCCTGGCGTCGGGGTCCAGAGGTAGGGGTCTATCCCGCCGGTGAAGATCGCCGGGTAGATCGGTGCGAGGCCCGCGTTCCTGCCGTCGATCGTGAGTTCGCCCTCGCGGAAGGCGCCGCCGGGGTTCTCCTCGAGCTGGGAGGCGAGGGCGGCCGGCACGTTGGTGTACCAGAACTCGTCGGCGGACTGGCCCTGCAGGATCGTGTCGAAGACCGCGCGCTCGATGTTGTGAGGCAGCGTCAGGGTCTGGCTCAGCGTGTCGGCGCCGGTGTTGAGAGAGGCCGTCGAGGAGGTGCCGGTGAGCGGGATGATGACGTCGGGGGTGCGCGGCGCGGGATTGGCGGCATCTGCGGGGTAGAAGACCAGGCTCGCGCTCGAGGTGATGGTGCTGGTGTCGGCGGCGCTGAGATAGTTGGTGATCAGGACGGTGCCGGCGTTGGCGGTCTCGAACAGCTTGGTGTCATCCGTGACGTCCCGCTCGACATGCCAACTCGGGCCGATGCCGGCGCGCGGCTCAGCCGTGGTGCCGAACCAGAGATTGACGCCGCCGAGCCAGATCGTGCCGGTGCGGTCGTACTGTCTGCCGGCATCGAGCGAGATGTCGACGGCGAGCACCACCTTGGCCCAGGGGCCGGGACAGGAGGCGGGCGGAGCATAGCTGTAGTTGACGTTGCTGCCGCCGAATGTGGCGCCGGCGTAGAGGGGAACGGTGCAGGGCGCGGTCGCGGGATGGGCAAGGCTGGTGGGCTCGATCGAGGCGACGTTGCTGCTGCCGACCTGAGCGACGGCGACGCCGGGACGCAGGGCAAGGGCGGCGAGGCTGAGGACGAGAGCCGTCGTCGAGACGTGGCGTGCGGTCATCTTGGTTCCGGTCGAAATTGCTGTGAAGGAGACAGCAATATCCGTGCCGGTCCCGGATTCTACCCTTGGGTCCCCTCGATGGGGCACGGTCAGGCCCTTGCGTGAGGCGCTGACCCGATCCGGTGACGAGCCTGCCCCGGGAAGCGGGGCAGTGTTGGCCCTCTTCCAGAGTGGATGTTGCAACGACGTGGAGCAACCGGGGCGTCCTGGCGCCACGGAGGACAGTCATGGACCATCATGCTGAGACTGACGTGTCGTTGGAGCAATCGTGCCCCTCCGCCGCGGGCGTCTGGGTCGAGTCTGTTTGACCGAATGAGCCAGTCCGGCGCCGTCCCGTTGCGAGGAGATGGGTGACGTGGACCGAGGCGGCGCGGGAGCGATGCAGGGATGACGGCCGGCGCACCCCGAGCGACCTGACGGACGCGGAGTGGCGCAGGATCGAGCCGGTGCCGCGCGGCTACGCGGTGCTGAAGGTCGACCTGCGCGAGAGGGTCGCCCGTCTGTCTCCGGAGAAGGCGGGCTCCGAGGCGGAGCCTCAACCTTGCCGGCTTCCTATATCTTGGTGAAGCGCGCCTTGTAGGGCAGCGCCTCGAAGTCGCGGTGCGGGGTCTCGCGCAGGAAGTCGTCGACGGCGTGGCGCACGGTCGGCCAGACCTTGCCCTCGGGGTCGTAGTCGTCGGCGATCATCACGCCGCCCGGCGTCAGCAGCGGCCACCAGCGCTTCAGGTCCGCCATCACCGCCTCGTAGTCGTGGCCGGCGTCGATGTGCACGACCTGGGGGCGCAGCCCGCGGTACAGCACCACGAAGGAGGCGTTGGCGGAGTCCTGCGGCAGCGGCAGGACGTGGCGCTGGGCGCCGGCGGCGGCGACGTTGGCGAGGAAGGTGTAGTACATGCTGGGGTAGCCGTTCTGGCACAGCAGGCTGGGGAACCACTCGTCCTGCTGCCAGTGCTCCCAGCTCCCGAGCCAGGTGTCGACGGCGAGCACCACGCCGTCGATCCCCTCGTCGCGCAGCACGGACGCCATGTGGATGGTCGAGCCGCCCTTCCACACGCCGATCTCGACCACAAGCGCGGGGCGCACGCGGCGCAGCGTGTCGGCGAGGAACGGGTGGTCGGAGTTCCAGCCCTGCGCGTCTGCGCGGAACCGCTCCGCGACGAAGCCCTCGTAGGGATTTCGGTCACGCCACAGCGCCCGGACGACGGCGTCGAATTGAGACATGCGGTGTCCAGTGCGTCAGGGGCCAGGTGTTGCCAAGCGTCGCACCTGCGCCCGGCGGCCGCAAGGCCCGGAGGGAGCGGGGCACAGGAAGCAGGGCCGGGCCCTCCCTCCGCTGGCCATTCCAATGGCCCAAGCGGGCCATCGGAACCTT
>CAXSES010000115.1:0-8551 GCA_964236225.1 uncultured Acetobacteraceae bacterium | reverse complement strand
GCCCGGCTCGCCGGCCTTGCCCTGCCGAACTGCGCCGTGCGGCTGGGCGACATGTACCGGCTGCCGTTCGCCGACGCCGCGTTCGACCTGGTGGTGCTGCAGATGGTGCTGCACTACGCGGAGGACCCGGCGGCCGTGCTCGCAGAGGCGGCGCGTGTCCTGGCGCCCAGGGGTCGGCTGGTGGTGATCGACCTGGCCGCCTACGGCACGGACCCCAAGGGGCGCGCCCTCGCCCATCGCTGGCCGGGCTTCGACGACGCCGGCCTCGCCGGGCTGCTCGCGGGAGCCGGCCTCGCGGCGTCGCAGGGGCGGGTCGTCTCGGGGCCGCTGGAGATCCGCCTGTGGTGCGCCGAGGCGGCGGTGGCCGCGCTCGAACGTGTCGCCTGACCCATGGACGACCAAAGCCTTACGGACGGCCTAAGCCTCGCCTTTGGAAACCTCTTCCTAAGTAAAGCGGTCCAGGGTCGCTGACCCTGGCGGAGTCCAGAGGCCCCTGCTTGAACACGGAGCCTCTGGCCTTGCTTGCTTTCCCGCTTCCTCCCCCGAGGTAACTGCCAATGACCCGCCCTCACCTTCTCGACGCCCTTCGCGACCAGGTCCTCCTCGCCGACGGCGGCATGGGCAGCCGCGTGCAGGCCCTCACGCTGGACGTGGAGGCCGACTACTGGAACCGCGAGAACTGCACCGAGGTCCTGAACCTGAGCCGCCCCGAGCTGGTGCGCGAGATCCACCGCGGCTACTACGCCGCCGGCGCCGACATGGTGGAGACCAACAGCTTCGGCGGCTCGCCGATCACCCTGGCCGAGTTCGACCTCGAGGACCGCACCCACGAGATCAACAAGGTCGCCGCCGAGCTTGCCCGCGAGGCCGCCGACAGCTTCGCGGACGGCCGCCACCGCTGGGTGCTGGGCAGCGTCGGCCCCGGCACCAAGCTGCCCAGCCTTGGCAACATCGCCTACGACCCGCTGGAGGCGGCGCTGGCCGCGCAGTGCGCCGGGCTGATCGACGGCGGCGTCGACGCGATCCTGATCGAGACCTGCCAGGACACGCTGCAGATCAAGGCCGCGGTCAACGGCGCCAAGCTCGCGCGCAAGGCGGCCGGCACAGACACGCCGATCTTCGTGCAGGTCACTGTGGAGACCACGGGCACGCTGCTGGTGGGACCCGACATCGCCGCCGCCGCGACCGTGATCCACGCCCTCGACGTGCCGCTGCTGGGGCTGAACTGCGCGACCGGGCCGCAGGAGATGGCAGAGCACGTGCGCTGGATCAGCCGCAACTGGCCCGGCCTGATCTCTGTGCTGCCTAACGCAGGGCTGCCGGAGCTGGTGGACGGGCAGACGCACTACCCGCTGAACGCCGCCGACATGGCGACCTGGGTGGAGCGCTTCGTCGTCGAGGACGGCATCAACCTGATCGGCGGCTGCTGCGGCACCGGGCCGGACCACATCCAGGCGCTCGACCAGATGTTGCGCCGGCGCGCGGGCGACGCGAAGGATGGGCGCCGCGCCGGCGGCGTCGCGCGGCCGGTGCCTGCGCAGAGGACGCACGTCTGGGTGCCCTCGGTCGCCAGCCTTTACGGCCAGGTGCCGTTCCGCCAGGAGAACAGCTACTTCTCCATCGGCGAGCGCTGCAACGCCAACGGCTCGAAGAAGTGGCGCGAGCTTCAGGAGCGCGCCGACTGGGACGGCTGCGTGTCCGTCGGGCGCGAGCAGGTGGGCGAGGGCTCCAACTCGCTCGACGTGTGCACCGCCTTCGTCGGCCGCGACGAGGTGGCCGAGATGGACGAGGTGATCCGTCGCTTCACCTCCTCGGTCAACGCGCCGCTGGTGATCGACTCCACCGAGACCAACGTCATCGAGAGCGCGCTGAAGCTGCACGGCGGCAAGCCGATCATCAACTCGATCAACTTCGAGGACGGCGAGCACATGGCCGAGGAGCGCCTGGTCCTCGCCCGCAGGTTCGGCGCGGCGCTGGTGGCGCTGACCATCGACGAGCAGGGCATGGCCAAGACGCCGGACCGCAAGCTCGCCATCGCCACCCGCCTCGTCGAGTTCGCCTGCGACAAGCACGGCCTGCCGCACTCCGACCTGCTGATCGACCCGCTGGTGCTGACCATCGCCACCGGCATGGAGGACGACCGCAAGCTCGGCCAGTGGACGCTCGAAGGCATCAAGGCGATCCGCGACAAATACCCCGAGGTGCAGATCGTGCTGGGACTGTCCAACGTCAGCTTCGGGCTGAACCCCGCGGCCCGCGCGGTGCTGAACTCTGTGTTCCTCGACCTCGCGGTCAAGGCGGGCATGACCGCCGCGATCGTGCACGTGAGCAAGATCCGCCCCCTGCACCTGATCCCCGCCGAGGAGATCCAGGTCATGGAGGACCTGATCTTCGATCGCCGTACCGAGGACTACGATCCTTTGCAGAAGGTCCTGGCGATGTTCGCCGAGCGCAAGCTCGCCGACGCCACCAAGAAGGTGCGCGCCGACACCGTGCAGGGCCGGCTGAAGGACCGCATCATCGACGGCGACCGCAAGGGGCTGGGCGACGAGCTGGACGAGGCGATGCGCGCCATGCCGCCGCTCGACATCATCAACACCGTGCTGCTCGACGGCATGAAGGTGGTGGGCGAGCTGTTCGGCGCCGGCAAAATGCAGCTCCCGTTCGTGCTGCAATCCGCGGAGACCATGAAGGCGGCGGTGGCGCACCTGGAGCCGCACATGGAAAAGGCGGAGGGCCAGGAGAAGGGCACCATCGTGCTCGCCACGGTGAAGGGCGACGTGCACGACATCGGCAAGAACCTGGTCGACATCATCCTGACCAACAACGGCTACCGCGTGGTCAACCTCGGCATCAAGGTGGCGCTCGCCGACATGGTCGCGGCCGTCAAGGAGCACCACGCCCACGCCATCGGCATGTCCGGCCTGCTGGTCAAGTCCACAGTGGTGATGCGAGAGAACCTGGAGGAGATGAGCCGCCAGGGCCTCGACGTGCCGGTGCTGCTCGGCGGCGCGGCGCTCACCCGCAACTACGTCGAGGATACCTGCGTGCAGGCCTACGCCTCGGGCCGCGTGGTCTACGCCCGCGACGCCTTTGACGGCCTCAACCTGATGGAGCGCGTGACCGGCAACGGCTTCGACGACTACCTCGCCGCGATCCAGTCCAAGCGCGTCGGCAAGGCCCGCAACACCGCGCGCACGCTGGGCGCCGCCGACATCCGCGCCTTCGCCCCCGTCGACGTGATCGCCGCCCAGGCCCGCCGCCGCCGCCTCACCCGCGACACCCCTGTGATCGAGCCGCCATTCTGGGGTCCGCGCACGCTGGCGGCGACGACGCGCGCCGTGCTGCCTTTCCTCAACGAGCGCAGCCTTTACCAGTTCCAGTGGGGCTTCAGGAAGCAGGGCCGCACGCTTGAGGAGTTCCTAGGCTGGGCGAAGCAGGAGCTGCGCCCGGTGATGAAGCGCATGCTCGCGCTGTGCGAGGCCGACGACATCCTCCACCCCCAGGCGATCTACGGCTACTGGAAGGCCGCCGGCCAGGGCAACGACCTGATCGTGTTCGAGCAGGACGGCACCACCGAGGTCGCCCGCTTCGCCCTGCCGCGCCAGCCGAAGGAGGACGGCGAGTGCATCGCCGACTTCTTCCGCGACGTCGACGACGAGCAGCGCGACGTCATCGGCCTGCAGGTCGTCACCGTCGGCCAGCAGGCCTCCGACACAGCGCGCGACTGGTTCAACGACAACCGCTACCAGGACTACCTCTATCTGCACGGCCTCTCCGTCGAGATGGCCGAGGCGATGGCGGAGTACACCCACAAGCGCATCCGCGCCGAGCTGGGCTTCGCCGCCGAGGACGACCGCGACATGGAGAAGATGCTCCAGCAGGCCTACCGCGGCAGCCGCTACTCGTTCGGCTACCCGGCCTGCCCGCGAATCGAGGACCAGGAGCCGCTGCTCGCGATGCTCGGCGCCAGGCGCATCGGCATCTCGCTCTCCGACGAGCACCAGCTCCACCCGGAGCAGTCCACCAGCGCCATCGTCGTGCTCAACCCGAACGCGAAGTACTTCTCGGTCTGAAGCAGGCAAGGCCAGGGGCTCTGCCCCTGGACCCCGCCAGGGCGAGCCGCCCTGGACCGGCCTCCGTGGGCGCCAAACCCCGCCGATCTTGGGCTGGGCATGCGGGCTCGTCTTCCGTGTGCGGGTCTGGGGGCGCTGCCCCCAGCGGGTCCCGCCTTCAAGCATGGGGCAGAGCCCCGGCCTTGCTGCCCGGTCGTTCCGCCCGCCACCCTGTTCTTCTTTAACCACTCGCCCGCTATACCTGCCCCCGCAACAGCCCCGGGGCGCCCGCATGTTTCAGGAGGACTGGGTGCTCGGCACGCTGGGCACTGTGCGCGGCGACCTGTTCGCGCTGCTGCGGCTCACCCTGGCGCTGGGCGCCACGGTCCATGTGCTGCTGACCAAGCGCAACACCCGCTCCGCGACCGCCTGGATCGGCTTCGCCTGGATCGCGCCGCTGGTCGGCACCGCGCTTTACTTCAGCTTCGGCATCAACCGTGTCAGCCGGCGCGCCCGCAGGCTGCGCCGCCGCCTGCACAGGAACGGCGACCAGGTGCCCGACAGCGGCGACCGCGACGACCACCTCGGCCCCCTGGAGGCCGCCGCGCGCACCATCACCAAGCGCCCCGCTTTGGCCGGCAACAGGGTGGAGCAGTTCGAGAACGGCGACGAGGCCTACCCCCGGATGCTGGCCGCGATCGAGGCCGCGCAGGCCAGCATCGGCCTCGCCTCCTACATCTTCTTCGACGACGCAGGCGGCCGGCCGTTCATCGAGGCCCTGGCCCGCGCGCACCGGCGCGGCGTCGCGGTCCGCGTGCTCGTGGACGGCGTCGGCAGCGGCTACTTCCGCTGCAAGGCCGCCAGCGCGCTGCACGCGGCCGGCGTGCCGGTGGACCGCTTCCTGCACTCGGTGCTGCCCTGGCGCATGCCGTTCATCAACCTGCGCAACCACAAGAAGATCCTGGTCATCGACGGGCGCCTCGGCTTCACCGGGGGGATGAACATCTCCGCCCACAACCTCGTCGCGACCAGCCCCGAGGGCCCGGTGCGCGACACGCATTTCCTGTTCGAGGGCCCGGTGGTCGGCCAGCTCACCGAGGCCTTCGCCGCGGACTGGATGTTCGCCACCGACGAGGAGCTGGACGGCGACGCCTGGTTCCCCCCCATCGCCGAGGACGGCGACGCCGTCGCGCGCGTGATCACCGCGGGCCCCGACCAGGACATCGAGAAGATCGAGTTGGTCATGCTGCAGGCCATCGCCTCGGCGCAGCAGGGCGTGCGGCTGATGACGCCCTACTTCCTGCCCGACGAGCGCCTGGTGACCGCGCTCTCGCTGGCCGCGATGCGGGGCGTGCGCGTCGACGTCGTGGTGCCGGAGAGGAGCGACCACCGCGCGGTGGACTGGGCGGCGCGCAACAATTTCGGCCCGCTCATCGCGGCAGGCTGCTCCATCTGGCTCAACCCCCCGCCGTTCGACCACTCCAAGGTCATGGTCGTGGACCGGACCTGGGCGCTGATCGGCAGCACGAACTGGGACTCGCGCTCGTTCCGCCTCAATTTCGAGCTGAACCTGGAGGTGTACCACTCCGACCTCGCGGTCACCCTCGACCGGCTCGTGGAGTCCAAGCAGGGGCGGCGCGTGCGCGGCAGCGAGATGCGCGCCCGCTCTGTGCCTGTCCGGCTGCGCGACGCGGCCATGCGGCTGACGCAGCCCTACCTCTGAACGGCAGCAAGCGCTGGGCTCTGCCCAGACCCGCCAGGGGGAAGCCCCCCTGGACCGGCTTTACTCAGGAAGTGGCCTTCAGGGGCCTGCTCCTGGCGGAGTTTGAGGCCCGGTGCTGAAGGCGGGGCCTCAACCTTGCTTGCTTCTCCAGTCAGGCCGTGCGCCGTCCCCGCACCTCGGCCATCTCCAGCCGCACCACGATCGGGTGGTGGTCCGACGAGTGGCGCTGCAGCACCTCGCGGTGGCTGCACGCCATGCCGCGCACCAGGCAGCGGTCCAGCCGCAGCGGCACCACCTTGCCCGCCACGTGGGTCGGCCTGCGCGGCCCGACGTCGCGGAACCCGGGCAGCAGCACCGGCCCCACCAGGTTGAAGTCGCCCAGCACCGCCGCGTGCGCCGGCAGGTGCGCGGACACCGCGCGCAACTGCCTGCGGTTCAGCACCTGCCCGTGCGAGAGGTGCACGTTGGCCACGCTGAACCCGTCCAGCGCGGTGATCTGCGAGACGCGGTGGAACAGCGCGCCCGACGGCAGCCTCACCACCACCGGCGGCGCCACCGGGGCCGCCGGGCTCCAGGTCGCCAGCCCGTGGATGCGGCCCGGCTGCGGGATGCGCGCGTAGTGCCCGCCGACATGCGCGGGCAGGGCGTCCACCATCGCGGTGGCCTCCTGCAGCAGCAGCAGGTCGGGCCGCTGCGCCTCGATCAGCCGGCACAGCTCCTCGAGCGTCGCCCCCACCAGGCGCAGCAGGTTCCAGCTCACGATCTTGACCATGCATGCTCCAGGCGCGGCCGGCGCGGGGGATGTCGCGGCGCGGTGCTTCTGCCACACAAGCCGCCGCCGCGCAGCGTGCCTCGCCTTACAGGCTTCCCTCAAATAGCGCGGGTCCAGGGGGGGCCTCCCCCCTGGCGGGTCTGGGCAGAGCCCAGCCTTGCTTGCTCACCCAGGACGCTCTCCCCCTCCGCGCAGCGCGTCCAACGCCACCGGCACCGCGTGCGGCCGCGTCGCCAGCATCGCATCGATCAGCGCCAGCGCCTCCGTCCGCCCGCTGTTGCGCGCCTGCTCGAACGGCGTCCAGGTCTGGCCGAAATCCAGGGCGGCGAACACCCTGCGATAGCGCCGCAGCTCCGCCGGCGTGAGCGGGACGGAGCGCACGAACGCCTTGTGCGCGGAGATGGTCAGGGCGCGGCGCGGATCGTCCTCCGCCATCTCGAACTTCAGCGCGTCGCCGCAGAACAGGATGCGCCGGGCTGCGTCGAACAGCACCGCATGGCCCGCGAAATGCCCCGCCGTGAGGTGCAAGGAGAGCCCCGGCAGCGGCTCCAGCGTCTCGTCCCACGGCCAGCTCACCCGCAGCGCCGCGGACCATTCCAGGTCGCCCGGGTGCAGCGCCAGCTCCGGGTCGAAGCGGTCCTGCAGCTGCCACAGCGCCCCGTAGGCGTGCGGGTGCGACGCGGACAGCGCCGCCATCCCGCCCAGCGACGCGATGTGCGCCAAAGCTGGCTCGCTGAACACAGGGCAGCCCTCGAAGCCCATGTTGCCCGCGTCGGTCTGGATCAGGTAGCCGCTGGGCCCGATGCCGCCCACCGGCTCGTTCCAGAACCGCCACACGCCGGGCTCCAGCTCCGCCCAGTGGCAGGGGAATCGCGCCTGCGCCTCTGGCAGCGTCCAGAATCGCCAGCCGTCCTGCGGCACCACGTGGCGTGCATCCAGGCACATCGGGCACGATGGCGGCGGGGCGAAGTGGCGCTGCCAGTAGCCGCAATTGTCGCAGAGAAACGCAGGCAGCTCCAGCGCGCCCGCGAAGGGAAGGTAGCCAGGGCTCATGTGCGACATCCCACGGAAATCCGTTCCTGAGATGACGCACGCGGCAGGGACAGGCAAGCAAGGCTGGGCTCTCCCTCCGCTGCCCATTCCAACGGCCCAAGCGGGCCGTCGGAACCTTTGGGCAGCTCCGCCCAGACCCGCAAAGGGTCCGAGGACCCCTTGATCCCATGACCTGAGTCAAAGGAAAGCTCCGCTCTTCCAGACATGAGGGCAGAGCCCCTGGCCTTTTCGCCCTTGCGCTTCCCCCGCGCCCGCCCTCCTCCTGCCCGAGACACTCGGCACGGGAGCAGGCGGCATGGCGGTGCGGATCGACAGGGTGGTGACGCGCGGCGGCGACGGCGGCGAGACCTCGCTCGGTAACGGCACACGGGTGCGCAAGCACGCGCTGCGCGTCGAGGCCTACGGCACGGTGGACGAGGCCAACGCCACCATCGGCCTGCTGCGGCTGCACACCGCGCACGACGCCGAGGCGGACGCCATGCTGGCGCGCATCCAGAACGACCTGTTCGACACCGGCGCCGACCTCTGCGTCCCCGGCGAGCAGGGCGAGCGCCTGCGCCTCACCGACACCCCCTCGCTGCGGCTGGAGGCGGAGGTCGCCGCCATGAACGACGCGCTGCCCCCGCTCACCTCGTTCGTGCTGCCCGGCGGCACGCCGGCCGCCGCCCACGCCCACCTCGCCCGCACCGTGACCCGCAGGGCCGAGCGCCTGGTCGTCCACCTCTCGCAGGAGGAAGCCGTCAACCCGGCGGTGCTGCGCTTCCTCAACCGGCTGTCGGACCACCTGTTCGTGCTCGGGCGGCGGCTCAACGCCGGGGGCGACGTGCTGTGGAAGCCAGGCGCGGGGCTTGAGAAGAGCACCGACTGAAGCAAGAAAGGTTGAGGCTCTGCCTCAAACTCCGCCAAAGGCTTGCCTTTGGAATCCAATACTTAAGACATTCGCACCAG
>CAXSES010000114.1:7125-8559 GCA_964236225.1 uncultured Acetobacteraceae bacterium | reverse complement strand
CCCGCTCCCAGGCATGGGGGCAGAGCCCCTGGCCTTGCTTGCTGGACCGGTCATCGCACCCAACCATTGGCATCAGACCGACTCTTTCCCGCGCGCCGGCAGCGCTTTACCGAGCCGAGCCAGCGCCGCGTCGAGCACCGCCTCGCGCTTGCAGAACGCGAACCGCACCAGGCTGCGCGGTGGCGCCTGGTCGTAGAACGCGGAGAGCGGGATCGCCGCCACCCCGGCCCGCTCCACCATCCAGCGACAGAACTCCACATCGTCCTCGCCCGACAGCCCCGCGACATCGGCGACGACGAAGTAGCCGCCCGACGTCGGCAGCACGTCGAACCCGAGCGCCGCCAGCCCTGCCGAGAGCTGGTCCCGCCGCTCCGCCATCCCCGCCGCCAGCCTCATGAAATACCCGCCCTCCTTGCGCAGCCCGTACGCCACGCCGCGCTGCAGGTTCGGCGCGCTGGCGAACGTCAGGACCTGGTGCGCCTTGGCCACCACCGCCGCGAGCGGCGGCGACGCCGTGACGTAGCCGATCTTCCACCCCGTCAGCGAGAACGTCTTGCCCGCGCTGCCCACACGCAGGCACCGCTCCCGCATTCCCGGCAGGCTCATCAGCGGCACGTGGCGCCCCTCGAACACCAGATGCTCGTACACCTCGTCGCATATCGCGTAGGCGTCGTGCTCCGCGAGCAGGCCGGCCACGAACGCGAGTTCCCCGGGCGTGAACACCTTGCCCGTGGGGTTCATCGGCGAGTTCAGCAGCACCGCCTTGGTGCGCGGCCCGAACGCCGCCGCCAGCGCCGTGCGCGGCAGCGCCCAGTTCGGCGGCTCCAGCCGCACCAGCCGCGGCACCGCGCCGAGCATGCGCACCACCGGCAGGTAGGTGTCGAACAGCGGCTCGAGCAGCACCACCTCGTCGCCGGGATCGAGCAGCGCCGCCAGGCACGCCGTGATCGCCTCCGTCGCCCCCGACGTCACCACCACCTCGCGCTCCGGGTCGACCGCAAGTCCGTAGTCGCGCGCGTTCGCCGCCGCCACCGCCTCGCGCAGCTCGGGCACGCCGGTCAGCGGCGCATACTGGTTGCGCCCGTCGAGCAGCGCCGCCGCCGCCGCCTGGACGATGTCGGCCGGCCCTTCTGTGTCCGGAAAACCCTGTCCGAGGTTGATCGCCCCATGCTGGAGCGCAAGCGCCGACATCGTCGTGAACACTGTGGTCCCCGACCGCGACAGCTTCGTGCTCACCGGCCTCATCGCATCCTCCCTCGCGCCAGGACAGCATCCTGGCAGGCGCGCGCCCACATGGCCTGCCCAGCCGCGGCGCGCAATCCGCTGCCCCGCGGCTGGGCAGCATGCAGGCCGCAAGCACGGTTCGCGGGCAGCGGCCGGCCCTGGCGATCCCGGTGGCATGTGGGCGGAAGCAGGCGAGGCTCAGGCTCTGCC
>CAXSES010000114.1:0-7025 GCA_964236225.1 uncultured Acetobacteraceae bacterium | reverse complement strand
TCTGCCGGAGGCCCGCCGTTCAGGTCCCGTTGCCTCAATGAACTGGTATCCAAAGACTTCGTGCTTCGTGAGGGCATCTCTGACGGGTCAGAGCGTGGCTGCTCGAAGATTCCGACGGCCTGCTTCGGCCGCTGGGATGGGCAGGGGAGGCAAAGCCTGGCCTTCGCCGGCCCGCTGCCGCCGCACAGGCCCCGCTCCTTCCGGTTCTCGTCGTGGCGTCATTGCGTTGCCGGCGAATTGCACCCGTGGCACGGCGCGTGCAAACCTCCCCCGCCGCTTCCCCGACGGAGTCGCCGGCGTGGCGGAGAACAGCAGGGAGGCGCCGCTTCATCGCGGGCGCGGTTGGATGAAGAAGATCGAGGCGGTGATCAAGCCGTTCAAGCTGGACGAGGTGAAGGAGGCCCTCCACGAGGTCGGCCTCCAGGGCATCACCGTGGTCGAGGCCAAAGGCTTCGGCCGCCAGAAGGGCCACACCGAGCTGTATCGCGGCGCGGAGTATGTGGTCGATTTTCTCCCCAAGGTGAAGATCGAGGTCGTCTGCGAGGATGCCCTGGTCGAGCGCGCCTGCGATGCGATCGTGGGCGCCGCCCGCACCGGCCGCATCGGCGACGGCAAGATCTTCGTGACATCGATCGACGAGGTCATCCGCATCCGCACCGGCGAGCGCGGCGAGGATGCCGTCTGACGCGGCTGGCTCACCACACGACTTCGCCCGGCCGTCTTGCACACCAGGCCCCTGCCGTCGGCACACCGAGCACGGACCACCCCGGTCCGGATGCAAAACGATAGAGGATGCGTATGGCGAAGAAACCACCGGCACCGGCCGCGACCAACCACGTGGCGCGCGCCATCGAGCTCATGCGTGAGCACGCCGTCGAGTACGTTGACCTGCGCTTCACCGATCCGCGCGGCAAGTGGCAGCACACCGCGCAGCATGTCTCGACCATCGACGAGGACGCGTTCCGCGACGGCATCATGTTCGACGGCTCCTCGATCGCCGGCTGGAAGGCGATCAACGAGTCCGACATGATCCTCATGCCCGACGCCGAGACCGCGGTGATGGACCCGTTCGCCGCCAAGCCGCAGATGATCATCTTCTGCGACATCGTCGAGCCCTCCACCGGCCAGTTCTACGCCCGCGACCCCCGCGCCACCGCCAAGCTCGCCGAGGCCTACGTCCGCGCCAGCGGCGTCGGCGACAGCGTGATCTGCGGTGCGGAAGCGGAGTTCTTCGTCTTCGACAGCGTGCGCTTCGGCACCGGGCGCAACTACTCGATGTTCCAGCTCGACAGCATCGAGGGCCCCGACGCCTCGATGAAGGACTTCCCTGAAGGTAACATGGGCCACCGCCCCGGCATCAAGGGCGGCTACTTCCCCGTGCCGCCCGTCGACAGCGAGGTGGACCTGCGCGCCGAGATGCTCTCGACCATGGGCGAGATGGGCCTGGTCATCGAGAAGCACCACCACGAGGTCGCCCAATCCCAGCACGAGCTCGGCACGCGCTTCACCACGCTGACCCGCATGGCCGACCAGATGCAGATCTACAAGTACTGCGTCCACAACGTCGCCCACAGCTACGGCAAGACCGCGACCTTCATGCCCAAGCCGATCTACGGCGACAATGGCTCGGGGATGCACACGCATCTGTCGATCTGGAAGGAAGGCAAGCCTCTGTTCGCCGGCAACGCCTACGCCGACCTGTCCGAAATGTGCCTGTACTTCATCGGCGGCATCATCAAGCACGCCAAGGCCTGCAACGCCTTCACCAACCCGTCGACCAACAGCTACAAGCGCCTCATCCCCGGCTTCGAGGCGCCGGTGCTGCTCGCCTACTCCGCGCGCAACCGCTCCGCCTCCTGCCGCATCCCCTACACCACCAGCCCGAAGGGCAAGCGCGTCGAGGTCCGCTTCCCCGACCCCACCGCGAACCCCTACCTGGCGTTCTCCGCGCTGACCATGGCCGGCATGGATGGCATCAGGAACAAGATCCACCCCGGCGACGCCATGGACAAGGACCTCTACGACCTGCCGCCCGAGGAGCTGCGCGACATCCCGACCGTGTGCGGCAGCCTGCGCGAGGCGCTCGGCGCGCTCAAGGCAGACCACGAGTTCCTGCTGGAAGGCGACGTGTTCAGCGCCGACCAGATCGAAAGCTACATCGACCTGAAATGGCAGGAAGTGTACAAGTTCGAGCATAACCCGCACCCGGTCGAGTTCGAGATGTACTACTCGGTTTGATCCGACGACAAGAAAACAGGGTCTAGGGGCTCTGCCTCTGGACCCTGCCAAAGGCTCGCCTCTGGAATCCAATATCTATGTAGAGCCGGGTCCAGGGGCGGCTTCGCTCCTGGCGGGTCTGGGCAGAGCCCAGCCTTGCTTGCCTCGCTACTCACCGCGCGAAGCAGTCCGCCGCACGAAGGACTTTGCGCATCCGGAAGTTGCGCAGCCGCTGCCCGCAGATGGCGGCCTCCTGTTACGCCACGAGCTCGAACCCTCGCCTTTCGAAGAACGGCCGAGCCGTCAGGCTGGCTTCGGTGAAGAAGGCGCACAGGCCCTGCCCGCCTGTCGCGGCCTCGACGGCCGACAGAAGCGACGCCGCGATCCCGCGGCTCTGATGCGTCGGATGGACGAACATCATGTCCAGGTGTCCGTCCGGCTCCAGGTCGGAAAAGCCGACGACATCCTCTCCCATGACGGCGACCCAGGTCGGCCTGCTGGCACGAACCACGCCCCACCAGTCCCCGTCCGCCTGTGCCCAGGCATCCACCTGCGCCTGGTTGTAGTCGCGGGCGGACACCTCGCGGACGCTACGGACGAACACGGCGATCACCGCGTCAAGGTCAGCAGCCTCGTAGGATCGGATCGTGGCGATGGGAGCGCGAGTCATCGCGGGAGCTTTGCCAATGCCTGTCGTGTCGAGGGTTTGGGAAGGGAAGCAAGGCCAGGGCTCTGCCCTGGACCCGCCAGGGGGAGCCTCCCCTGGACCGGCTTCCGGAAAGCGGGGACCTTTCCGCTAGTGCGCCGGCTGCGGCCGCCAGTCCACCTCCCAGGCCGCCTCCGCGAAGAACGCGGCGAGCCCGTCGTCTCGCTCGACCCAGGAGTCGAACACCTCCGGGGCGGAGAACACGTCCGGAGCGGCGGACTGGAAAACCAGGAAGCCCCCGGTCCGCTCCCGGTCGTCACGCACGAGCACGAACTGCCCGGCATCGGGGCCGGAGCTGATGCGGCCGACGCGCTCGAACGGGATCGCGGTCATGGGGTGATCGCGACGTGGTTGTTGACCACCGGGCGCGAGGCGGTCGGGCTCGGATACACCTCGAAATGGACGTGCGGCACGTTCGGGTCGTGCAGCCCCGCGAGCGAGCTGGCGTCGATGCGGAACTGGCGCAGGCCGTCGGCGCTGCGGAACACCCCGCTGCCGGGCTTGCCGATCTCGCGGTAGCCGCTGCCGAGAAAGGCCACGCCCGCATCGAGCGCCTCCGCCTCGCTCAGGCGGTGCGCGCTGGTGAGGTTGCCGGTGCCCGCGACGGTCTCGCCCAGCACCTTGCCGATCCGCTCCGTGCTCCGGGCGTCGTGGCCGACCTGCCCGGCCTCGCCGAGCAGCTCGGCATCGTGCGCCAGGCCCGCGGCGCGCCCCTCGGGATTGGCGAGGCCCGCCATCATGTCGCCGGTCATGCCGATCACGGCGGCGGTCTGCGGATTGGCGCCAAGGCCGCGCGCGACGCCCGTCATGACCTGCTGCGTCGCGGTCTCGTGGGGCGTGCCGGTCCAGGCGGTCCGCAGGCCGGTCCAGATGTCGTCCGCGCCGTGCGCGCCCACCGCGACGCCTGCGACCTTGGTCAGCATGGTCGGCTCGGGCGTCGCCAGCAGCCAGCCCGCGACCACTATCTCGCCGACGCCGCCGACCGCCTGCAAGGCCCCGAGCGGGCGGTCGTACCAGTGGCCGTCCGACCGCCTGGGTGCGGCGCCGGCGTCGCGCATGGCCTGGTTGAACGCCGCGATGTCGTGGTCGGACACCGTCGGTGCCGGGCCGGACGAGGGACCGGACGAGACGCCTTCCAGCACGGGACATGCCCTCCACGGTCGTCGAGGCGATCCGCATACGCTAGAGGCCCGACAATCCCCTTGGCAAACGAAACTCCGCCCGCGCTGCCGGCCCGGGTGCGGGCGTCCGGGAACCTGCCCGCTGCCGGCCCTGGCAGCGCCTACTCGTCCGCCGCCAGCCGCGCCGCCTGGTCCTCCGCCGTCAGCGCGTCCACGAACTCGTCCAGCCCCCCCCCCATTACCCGCTCGATCTTGTACAGCGTCAGGTTGATCCGGTGGTCGCTCACCCGCCCCTGCGGGAAGTTGTACGTCCGGATGCGCTCGCTGCGATCCCCCGTCCCCACCTGCGACTTTCGGTCCGCCGACCGCGTCGAGTGAAGCTGCGCCCTCTGCGCCTCGTAGAGCCTCGCCCGCAGGATCTTCATCGCCTTCGCCCGGTTCTTGTGCTGCGAGCGTTCCTCCTGCATCGCGACGACAACCCCCGTCGGCAGATGCGTGATCCTGACCGCGCTCTCCGTCTTGTTGACGTGCTGCCCCCCCGCCCCCGACGCGCGATACACGTCGATGCGCAGGTCGCTCTCCTGCACCTCCACATCGACCTCCTCCGCCTCCGGCAGCACCGCCACCGTCACCGTGGACGTATGAATCCGCCCCTGATTCTCCGTCGCCGGCACCCGCTGCACCCGATGCACGCCGGACTCGTACTTCAGCCGCGCGAACACGTTGCGCCCCGTGATCTCCGCCATCCCCGACTTCATCCCCCCGAGCCCGGTGTCGTCGTACTCCATGACCTCGAACCGCCAGCCATGCGCCTCCGAGTACTTCTGGTACGCCGCGAACAGCTCCGCCGCGAACAGCGCCGCTTCGTCCCCCCCCGCCGCCGGCCGCAGCTCCAGGATCGCGCTCCTGGCATCCGCCTCGTCCTTCGGCAGCAGCGACAGCCGTATCTCGTGCGCCAGCGCCGGCAGCCGCGCGCGCAGCCCCTCCAGCTCCGCCTGCGCCAGCTCGCGCATCTCCGGGTCGCCCAGCATCGCTTCCGCTTCCGCCGCCTGCGCCTCCGCCGCCCGCAGCTCCTCGATCCGCGCCACCACCGGCTCAAGCTCCGACAGCTCGCGCGACGCCCTGGTGAACGCCTCGCCGCTCACCCCGCTCGCCGACAGGTCCGAGCGAAGCTCCTCCGCCCGCGCCACGATCCGGTCCAGACGCGCAGCGGCGCTCATGCCCGTGCCACAAGCAGGCAAGGCCAGGGGCTCTGTCCCTGGACCCCGCTCAAGGCGAAGCCTTGAGAATCCACTTGTTGAAAGAAGCGCCGCATGGCTCTCAAGACTTGCCTGCTTCAACGAATGGTTTCCAAAGGCCTCGGGCCTTTGGCGGGTCTGGGCAGAGCCCAGCCTTCCTTGTCTGCCTGAGCCGCAGCGCCCGCACCACCCCGAACACGCTGATTGCCGACCAGAACAGCTCGATCATCACCGACGGCAGGTTGAACATCTCCAGCAACGACAGGAAGATCAGCAGCGACCCCAGCAGGTTGCCCCCGGGGAACCGCCAGTCCGTCGTTTCCAACCGCCCCACCTGGTTGAGCAGGTACAGCCCGGAGATCAGCATCGCCCCCACGATCCCGGCCGTGTTCGCCACCTCGGCCAGCACATCCTACCCCGCCGACGCGCTGGCCACGCCCGCCGCCTCGCCGGACGCCCGTCGCGCAAGCCACGCCGCGACCTCACCCAACGCCACCTCCTCCTGCGCCCCCGCCCGCAGGTCGCGCACCTGCACGATCCCCCGCGCAAGCTCGTCCTCGCCCAGGATCACCGCGAAGCCCGCCCCGATCCGGTTCGCCCGCTCCATCCGCTTCTTCAGGGTGCCCCGAAACGCCATCTCCGCCCGCAGCCCGACGCCGCGCACCGCGCGCAGCACGTCGACCGCCGCCGCCTCCGCCGCCTCGCCGACCGGCACCACGGCGACCACCTCCGGCCCCGCCGGCACGCCCTCCATCAGCATCGACAGCCGCTCGATTCCCGCCCCCCAGCCGATCGCCGGCGTCGCCGGCCCGCCCATCTCGGCGACCAGCCCGTCGTACCGCCCGCCCGCCAGCACCGTGCCCTGCGCCCCCAGCCTGTCGGTGACGAACTCGAACGCCGTATGGCTGTAGTAGTCGAGCCCGCGCACGATCCGCGGGTTCTCCCGGAACGCCACCCCGAAGCGGTCGAGACCGCGCCTGACCCCGTCGTAGAACGCCTGCGCGCCCGCCGTCAGATACGGCCCGATCACCGGCGCGTCGGCCACGACCCTGCGGTCGCCCTCGTCCTTGCTGTCGAGAACCCGCATCGGGTTGCGCTCCAGCCGCGCCCCGCTCTCCACGGACAGTTCGCCGCGCCGCGCCTCCAGATACGCCACCAGGGCCGCCCGATACCCCGCCCGGCTCTCGGCATCCCCTAGGGTGTTCAGCTCCAGCGCCACGCCCTCCTCCACGCCCAGCGCGCGCAGCACGTCGCGCCCGCAGGCGATCGCCTCCGCGTCCGCCAGCGGCTCGGCGACCCCGATCCACTCCGCGCCGACCTGGTGGAACTGCCGGTAGCGCCCCTTCTGCGGCCGTTCGTAGCGAAACATCGGCCCCGCGTAGAACACCTTCTGCGGCAGCGACTGCGTCAGCCCGTTGCTGACCAGCGCCCGGCAGATGCCCGCCGTTCCCTCCGGCCGCAGCGTCACCCGCTCGCCGCCACGGTCCTCGAACGAGTACATCTCCTTGGTCACCACGTCGGACGTGTCGCCCAGCGTGCGCAGGAACACGCGCTCGTCCTCGAAGATCGGCGTCTGCCACTCGTCGAGCCCGTACAGCCCGGCTACGCGGCGCGCCGTCGCGAGGACATGCGCATGCTGGCGCTGCTCGTCGCCGATCAGGTCGCGGGTGCCGCGAACCGGCTGGAACCCGGCCATCTAGGAAGCAAGGCCAGGGGCTCTGCCCCTGGACCCCGCCAAAGGCT
>CAXSES010000113.1:1964-8585 GCA_964236225.1 uncultured Acetobacteraceae bacterium | reverse complement strand
GTGATCGGCGACGCGCTGGCGGCGCTGCTGGCGCGGGCGGGCTTCGAGGTGACGCGCGAGTTCTACATCAACGACGCCGGCGCGCAGGTGGTGGCGCTGGCCTGGGCCGCGTACTGGCGCTACCTCCAGGCGCTCGGCACGACGCTGACACGCGACGAGTTCGCCCTCCGGGCGGCCGGCGGGTTGCAGTACGGCGGCGACTACCTGGTGCCGGTGGGCGAGGCGCTGGCGGCGGCGTACGGCGAGAGCCTGGCGGGGCTGGGGATGGGGGTGGCCGAGCCGTCGCTGTGGCTGGACACCGTGCGCGGCTTCGCGGTCGCCGCGATGATGGCCTCGATCCGCGAGGACCTGGCGGCGCTCGGCGTGCGCCAGGAGGTGTTCACCTCGGAGCGCGCGCTGGTGGAGGAGGGGGCGGCGGACCGCGCCATCGCCACGCTGGTCGAGCGCGGCCTGATCTACCAGGGCACCCTGCCGCCGCCGAAGGGCAAGCTGCCCGAGGACTGGGAGGCGCGCGAGCAGACGCTGTTCCGCTCCACCGATTTCGGCGACGACGTGGACCGGCCGCTGCGCAAGTCCGACGGCAGCAACACCTATTTCGCGAATGACGTCGCCTACCACGCGGACAAGCTGGCGCGGGGCGCCTCGGTGGTGATCGACGTGCTCGGCGCGGACCACGGCGGCTACGTGTCGAGGATGCGGGCGGCGGTGCGGGCGCTGGACCCGGCGGCGCGCTTCGAGGTGGTGCTATGCCAGATCGTGCGCATCATCAGGGACGGCGTGCCGGTGCGCATGTCCAAGCGCGCCGGCACCTTCGAGACGGTGCGCGACCTGCTCGACGAGGTCGGGCGCGACGCGGTGCGCTTCACCATGCTGAGCCGCAAGCCGGACGCGCAGATGGAGTTCGACCTCGACCTCGCGGTGTCGCAGACCCGGGAGAACCCGGTGTTCTACGTGCAGTACGCCCATGCGCGCTGCCGCTCGGTGCTGCGCGCGGCGGGCGCGCGGCTCGGCGAGGCGGCGCTGCGGCCGGAGTCGCTGGCCGGGGCGCCGCTCGGGTCGCTCGAGGCGGAGGCGGAGCTGGGGCTGCTGCGCAGGCTCGCTGGGTGGACGCGCATGGTGGAGGCCGCTGCGCTGGCGCGCGAGCCGCACAGGATCGCGACCTACCTCTATGACCTGGCCGGCGACTTTCATATGCTGTGGAACCGCGGGCGCGACGACGCCGCGCTGCGCTTCCTCCAGGACGACCGGCCGGGCGACACCCTGGCCCGCCTGGCGCTGGTGTCGGCGACCGCGATCGTGCTGCGCTCCGGCCTCGCGATCCTGGGCGTGGCGCCGGTCGAGGAGATGCGCTGAGTGGACGAGCAAGACCGCGATCCTGGCCGGCCCGATGCGGGGTCCGGCAGCGGGCCGCCCGGCGCCGGCTGGTCCGATGCGGGCCGAGGGGCCGGGGTGCGCGCAGAGCCGCACCTTGGCGCCGATCCCGGCCGGGACAATGCGGGGCGCGACCCGCACGGGCTGGAGCCCGATCGCGCCATGCCGTCCTGGCGGGCGCGGCGGGGCGGCCTCGACTCCGATCTCGGGCGCATGGGCAAGGTGGCGGGCGGGCTGGCGCTGGCGCTGCTGGCGGTCGCGGGCGGCTGGTCGATGCTCGGCCGGCGCCCGCACGAGATCCCGGTGATCGAGGCGCCGCCGGGTCCGTTGCGCGTCCGGCCGGAAAACCCAGGCGGCATGCAGCTCGCGAACGGCGTCGACACCGCCCCGGAAGGCGCCGGCACGCTGGCGCCGCCGCCCGAGGTTCCGCTGCCCGGGGCGTTGCGCGCGCAGATCCAGGCGGGCGCGGCCGCGACGGGCCTGACGGCGGGCGGCGGAACCGTGTCCGCAGGCGCGACCCCGCAGGCGAGCCAGGGCCAGGAAGGCCAGGCGGGCCAGGGCAGCGGGGAGGCGCCGGCTGCCTCTCCGTCCGGCGGCCCGCTCCCTGGTGTCGCTCCCGCCCCGCCCGTCGTCGCGGCGGCACCGCACGGCGCGGTCGTCGTTCCGGGCGGGCGCGGCGTGGCGTCGCCTTCGTCCTCGCCCTCCGGCGCTGCCGCCGGGGCCCCGGTTCCGGGCCCGGTCGCGGCGGGTGCCCTGGCGCAGCCCTCGGCGGCGGACGCACGCGCCGGCGCGCGTGACGCCGCCTCGCGCCCGCCCTCGTCGATCCCGGCCCCGGCCGCCGTCGCCGCACGCCCCGACATGGCGCCGGCTGCGGGGGCGCAAGGCGGCGCCATGGTGCAGCTTGCGGCACTGGACTCCGAGCAGGGCGCCACCGCGGAGTGGCAGCGCCTGCAGCACCGGATGCCCGGGCTGCTCGGCGCCAGACGCCCGGAGGTGCAGCGCGCCGCGCATGACGGCCACCCGGTCTGGCGCCTGCGCACCGGCGGGTTCGCCACGGCGGCGCAGGCGGCGGAGTTCTGCGCCCAGGTTCGCGCCAAGGGGACGGGATGCTCGGTCGCCGCGTCCTGACACCAACGGCCACGGACGCTGACCTGTCCGGCAGGCAAGGCCGGGCTACTAGGCCCAGACCCGCCAGGGGCGAGCCGCCCCCGGACC
Organism: uncultured Acetobacteraceae bacterium; assembly: GCA_964236225.1. GTDB lineage: Bacteria > Pseudomonadota > Alphaproteobacteria > Acetobacterales > Acetobacteraceae > CAXSEF01. The sequence continues at coordinate 5,999 of CAXSES010000113.1, read as the reverse complement.
GGCCTTGCTCAAGCAGGGCCGGTCCAGGGGGGCTCCCCCTGGCGGAGTTTGAGGCAGAGCCTCAACCTTGCTTACTCGGCCGGTCACACCCGACAGCCGCCGGCATGGGGCCGCGCTGCGCGGGGACGGCACGGGGGGCGGGGATCGTCTCCCGGCGTGGCGGATGATCCCGGCCATCGTCGGGATCGCCGGCCTCGTGCTTTCGGAGGCGGAGGCCGCGCTGCTGCGCGCCGGCCCGCCGGCAGGGGTGATCCTGTTCGCGCGCAACGTCGCGGACCCGGCGCAGCTCCGTGCGCTGACGGCGTCGCTGCGCGCTGTGCTGCCGGCGGCGGCGGTGCTTGCGGTGGACCAGGAGGGCGGCCGGGTGGCGCGGCTGCGGCCGCCGCACTGGCGCGCGCACCCGCCGGCGGCGGCGATCGGCGCGCTGGCGGCGGGCGCGGCGGAGCGCGCGGCCTGGCTGACCGGCGCGCTGATCGGGCTGGACTGCGCGGCGGCGGGCCTCGACCTGGTGTGCGCGCCGGTGCTCGACCGCCGCGTGCCAGGCGCGCATGACGTGATCGGCGACCGGGCGTTCTCCGCCGAGCCTTCGCGTGTCGCGGCGCTGGGCCGGGCCATGGCCGACGGCCTGCTCGCGGCCGGGGTGCAGCCGGTCGGCAAGCACGCGCCGGGGCACGGCCGCGCAGGCGCCGACAGCCACCTGGACCTGCCGGAGCTGGACGACATCTGCGACGACGACCTCGCGCCGTTCGCGGCCAACGCCGCGCTGCCGTGGATGATGACGGCGCACGTGCGCTACGCCGCGCTGGATTGCGGGGCCGCGACCCTGTCGGCGGCCGTGATCGGGGCGGTGCTGCGCGGCCGGCTCGGGCTGCGCGGCGTGCTGGTCTCCGACGACCTGGCGATGGGCGCGGTGGCGTCCGGCCGCGCGCCCGGCGAGGTGGCGTGCGCCGCGCTGGCGGCGGGGTGCGACGTCGCGCTGCACTGCAGCGGCGTGCTCGACGACAGCGCCGCCGTGCTGCGCGCCTGCCCGCCGATGACCGAGGTGGCGCGCGCGCGCATGGCGGCGGCGCGCGCCCTGGCCGAGGCGTCGCGGCAGGCTCTGGACGCCGACGCGCTGGCCGGGGAACGCCGGGGACTGCTCGGGTGAACGGCGTCGTGGTGCAGGTGCTGCTGGCGGCGCTGCCGGCGATCGCCGCGATCCTGCTGCACGAGCTGGCGCATGGCTGGGCGGCGCTGGCGCTCGGCGACGACACCGCGCGCGCGGCCGGGCGGCTGTCGCTCAAGCCGTGGCGCCACGTCGACCGGGTCGGCACGCTTCTGGTGCCGGGCGCGCTGCTGCTCGGGCAGCTCGCCACGATCGGCAGGGTCGAGTTCATGTTCGGCTGGGCCAGGCCGGTGCCGGTGGCGGCCTGGCGGCTGCGCGTCGGCGGCTACCAGAACCCGCGTCGGCTGATGATGCTCGTGGCCCTGGCCGGGCCGCTGATGAATTTCTTGCTCGCCTGGCTGGCGGCGCTGTCGCTGCGTCCCGCCGCCGGGCTGGCGCCGCTGCCCGCCGAGGTGATCGGCACGATGCTGCAGTACTTTATTCTGTACAACCTGGTGCTCGGGCTGTTCAACCTGCTGCCGGTGCCGCCGCTGGATGGCGGGCGCGTGGCGGTCGGGCTGCTGCCGGAGGCGCTGGCGCTGCGCTGGGCGCGGCTGGAGCGGGCGGGGATCATGCTCGTGCTGCTGGGCGCCTTCGTGCTGCCCGCCGTGCTGCGGCAGGCGGGCGTGACGTTCGACCCGGTGCGCGGCCTGCTGGACCGGGTGCTGCCTGCGGCGCTGGCGCTGGTGCTGCGCCTGGCCGGGAGCCCCGACATCGGGCTGTGACGCCGGCGGCCCGGGCATCGACCTGTCGGCAAGGCGGGGCTCTGGCCGAACCCGCCAGAGGCCGCTTCCTTCAGGCACGAGGCCTTGCACGGATGCCAGGAGACCTGCGGGATTCTTCGGCGTTGTCAACGGCCTGGCTGGCCAGTCGTGCTGTCCTGCGTGCGCGTGGCGTGGCCTCCTTCATGGTGGCCGCGACCATGCTGCGTCAGCCCGGCTGAGCGGCGGGCGTCCTGTCCCAGCTTCTTGCCGATCCGCCCGGCCGCATCGGTCCGTGCCCTGGCCGGACCGTGTGGTCCCGCATGCGGGCCGTTGCGAATCGAGGGCCTTGCGAAACAATCGGTAACGGAATGTTCAGGCTTGTTGCCCAGGGTAGGCCCCGGAGGGCCACGAACATGCACGGCGTATCTTTGCTGAGTAACAGTTCCACACGCACCAAGATTCTCACCGGCCTGGGCTTGATAATGCTCCTTGTCTCGCTTCTGGGCCTGACCAGCATCGAGAGGCTCAGCGAGCTGAACGCGAAGGTGCGCGAGGCCAACGACAGCTACCTGGCCTCGATCTCCTCCCTGGCGGACATCCGCGGCGCGCTGGCGAAATGGACGACGAGCTTCCTGGACGAGGCGGCGCTGCCGGAAGACGCAGAGAATGCAGCCCGAAGCAGGGCGCTCCAGGGTCTGGCCCTCGCCGAGCTCAAGACCAACGAGGACGCCTATGTGCCGACCATCTCCAACGACCGCGAGCGTGGCTTCTACGCGGGCTACGTCGAGGCTCGCGACAAGATGCTGGCCGGGGCCAGGGCTTTCGCCGCATCCGCGCAGGGCCGCACGGGCGCCAGCGCCATCCAGTCCTACAACCTTCAGGTGAGGCCGTTCGCGGTCGCCGCAGATCTTGCGATCGCGCAGGACATCCACTTCAACATCGACGGCGCGAATGGCGGGGTCGGCGAGGCGTACGGCATCTACACCCGGGCACGCTCGGGCGTGATGGGTCTGGTCCTGCTGTCCCTCCTCGCCTCCGTCCTGATCGCCTGCCTGCTGGTGCGCGCCATAGCGACTCCGGTCCGCACGATGACGCTGGCGATGCGCCGTCTCGCGGAGGGCGAGATGGACGTCGCCATCCCGTCGGCCGGCCGCGGCGACGAGGTTGGGCAGATGTCGGACGCGGTTCGGGTTTTCAGGGACTCGATGATCGAGATGCGGCGCCTCGATGCCGCGCAGGACGCCCTGCGCTCGACCAAGGAGGCGCGCGCGGCCCAGATGGCCTCGCTTGTCTCGCAGTTCGAGGGCGAGGTGAGCGGCATGAGCGGCCTCCTGGCCTCCGCCTCGACCGAGATGGAAGCGACGGCGCGGTCGATGTCCGACACGGCCGGGGAGACCAACAGCAGGGCGTCGCGCGTGAGCGATGCCGCCGGCGAGGCAAGCTCCTCTGTCAACTCGGTTGCCGCCGCCTCGGATCAGCTCACCGCCTCCATCCGCGAGATCAGCAGACAGATCGGGGATTCGTCGCGAATGACCGCAAGGGCGGTCGACGAGGCCAAGCGGACCGATGCGGTGGTTCGGGCCCTTTCCGAGGGCGCCGACAAGATCGGCCAGGTGGTGGGCATCATCACCTCGATCGCGGGCCAGACCAACCTGCTGGCGCTCAACGCGACGATCGAGGCGGCCAGGGCGGGAGAGGCGGGCAAGGGGTTCGCGGTGGTGGCGAGCGAGGTGAAGAACCTCGCCAGCCAGACCGCCACCGCGACACAGGACATCAGGAGTCAGGTCGTCCAGATCCAGGCCGCCACCAAGGATGCCGTGGACGCCATCCAGGGCATCGCCACGATGATCGAGGAGGTGAGCGGGGTCGCGACGCTGATCGCCGCGGCGGTTTCGCAGCAGGGCGAGGCCACTGCCGAGATCGCCCAGAACGTGCAGAGCGCCGCGGAGAGCACGCGGCAGGTGAACGCGAACATCGAGGGCGTGAGCGCCGCCGCCGGGAGCACCAGGACGGCCGCGCACGAGGTGCTGGCCGCCGCGGACGGGTTGTCGCGCCAGGCCGAGACGTTCAACAGCACCGTCAGCACCTTCATCGCGAACATCCGGGCGGCATGACCTGGTCAGCGGCGCTGGTGCGCGAAGGAGGGCGGCGACTGCCCTGACGGCATACGGCCAGCTCACAACGCCT
>CAXSES010000113.1:0-1864 GCA_964236225.1 uncultured Acetobacteraceae bacterium | reverse complement strand
TGCTTTCCGTGAAGCTCACCCTTGCGTGCCTCGCCGCTTACGCGCCAGGGCCGCCGGCACGGAGGGGGTCGATGTCGCACCCATGCTGCGGCTGGGCGTGTTCCCCGCGGGGCCGTGCCGTGCTACGCCCTGCGCCACCGCGGGTCTGCGGCCTGGCGCGCTGGCCGGCTCCTGGCGGGTCGGGTTCGCGTCGACCGCCAGGCTCCTGGCCGGGATCGACGATTGTGGTCTGCCGTTCGGGTGGGCCCGCGACATTCGGCCCGGGCCGCACCACATCCCGTCCTTCAGGAGAGACCGTCCCGCCATGTTCGACTTCGCCTGGTCCGAGATCGCGCTGATCGGCGTCGTGGCCCTGGTCGCCATCGGCCCCAAGGACATGCCGGTCGCGATCAAGACCATCGCCGACCTGGTGAAGAAGGGCCGCAGGATGGCGGGGGAGTTCCAGACCCACGTCGACGAGATGGTCCGCGAGGCCAACCTCCACGAGGTGCGCGACCAGGTCCGCGACCTGCGCAGCTTCAACATCCGCGACCAGATCACCCACGCCGTGGACGGCGACGGCACGCTGCGCCGCGCCCTGGCCGACGACCCGCTGAGATCCGGCGACACCGCCGCGTGGCACCCCGGCGCCAGCCTCGCGCCGGACGCCATCGAGGCGGAGAGCGACAGCGCGGAGACTGGCATCGGCCTGCCGCGCCCGCCTGCCGCGGCCGCGCCGTCCTTCCTGCCGCCGGGCACCGCCGCCTCGGAGGCCGCGCACCCGGCCATCGCCGCGCGCGCGGCGGCGCCGTCGTTCATCCCGCCTGGCGCCGTGATTCCTGGCGCCGTGGTGCCTGGCGGGACTGCGCCGTTCGCCGCCGGCCCCGTCGCGTCCCGCCCTGCCGACCTCCACCCGTCCGTGCCGCGCACTTCCGCGCCCGACCCGTCCATGGCAGGTGTTGCCCCGGCCGGTCCGCCGGCCTCCAGCGGCTAGGCCAGCGGCTCCGCGGCTCGCGGCGCGCCGGGCTCCCCCGCATCGCAGGACCCAATCCTTGGCCAGCACCGACACGTCCGCTGCCCCTTCCGCCGACACCATCGACGACAGGCCCATGCCGCTGCTGGAGCACCTGGTCGAGCTGCGCAAGCGCCTGCTGTGGTCGATGCTGGCATTCATGCTGTGCTTCGCGCTCTGCTACCACTTCTCCGGGCAGATCTACCTGTTCCTGGCGCAGCCGCTGGCGCGCATCATGCGGCAGAAGAACGAGCAGCCGCACCTGATCTACACGGCGCTGTACGAGGCGTTCTTCACCTATATCAAGGTCGGCTTCTTCGCCGCCGCGTTCCTCTCCTTCCCCGTGATGGCCAGCCAGCTCTGGATGTTCATCGCGCCCGGGCTGTACCGCAGCGAGAAGCGCGCCTTCCTGCCGTTCCTGATGGCGACGCCGGTGCTGTTCCTGCTGGGTGCCGCGCTCGCTTACTACTTCGTGTTTCCCGTGGCCTGGACGTTCTTCCTGTCCTTCGAGACCACAGGCGGCGGCGACGGGCTGCAGATCCAGCTCCAGGCCAAGGTCAGCGAGTACCTGTCGCTGGTGATGAAGCTGATCTTCGCGTTCGGCATCGCCTTCCAGCTTCCCGTGGCGCTGACGCTGTGCGCCAAGGTCGGCATCGTCACCTCGGCGGGGCTGAAGAAGTACCGGCGCTACGCCTATGTCGGCTGCTTCGTCGCCGCCGCGATCCTGACGCCGCCCGACATCATCACCCAGACCGGCCTCGCCGTGCCGCTGATCCTGCTCTACGAGCTGTCGATCTTCCTGGCGCGGCTGGTGGAGAAGCAGCGCGTGGAGGCCGCCTGATGCACGACATCCGCGCGATCCGCGCCGACCCG
>CAXSES010000112.1:0-8598 GCA_964236225.1 uncultured Acetobacteraceae bacterium | reverse complement strand
CCGGGCGGGGCGTGCGAGGGCGGGTTCGTGGGGCAGGGGCTGTTCGAGGCGGCGTGAGGGGCCAGGGGGTTTGTCCCTGGGCACCGCCAGGGGCAAAACCTATTTGGCTGGTCCGACGCGGCCTGCCTGCGTCCGGACGGGGCAGAGTGATGCCGGCAATAGCTTCCATGATGCGCAGCCGGGGGGGCGGCGCCGGTCGATAGCTTGGTCTGGCCTCGCCGGTCGCGACGCGCTACACCAGGATGCAGGAGATTTCGGCAATGCCGCGCGTGGACGCCGTTCAGCTTAACATCCGTTCCGCCTACGCCCGTGACCGCGTCCGCGAGATCGCGCGCGGCACCGGCATGACCGCGACGGAGGTTGTCGAGGACGCGCTGCGCGGCTATGTGCCGCCCGCGACTCCGGCGCCGGTCGAGGGTCTCGTCCGGCGCGGCCCCGTCCTGGTGAAGCCTGCGCAGGGGCGGCACGTCACACAGCGTGAAGCAGATCAGGCACTCCAGGCTGTGCGCGAGCGCGATCTCTGAGGGCCGCGGCCCTGCTCGACAGCAATGTCGTGGTCGCGATCCTGGCGGAGGCGCACGAGCATCACCAAGACTCGCTCGCCCTGCTGACCGGGCGTGCGGATGTTCGTTTCGCCGTGTCTGCCCACAGCTATGCGGAGGCCTACAGCACCCTTACGCGCCGCGGCGAACGGGCGCCGTTCGCCTTCACCGCCGCGGAGGCGTGGGCGGCCCTGGCGAGCCTGCGCGCGGCGACCGACCTGCTCGGGCTCACGGCAGCGCAGAGCTTCGAGGCGATCGGCCGGTACGCGGCTGGCGGCGGCGTCGGGCCGAGGCTCTACGACGCGTTAATCGGCGGGGCTGCGGTCGTGCACGCCGTTCCCTGCATCGTGACCTGGAACGTGGGGCACATGTGCGGCCTGTTCCCGACGCTCGACGTGCTCACGCCAGCGGCGTTCGTGGCGGCGCGCATGGCGGAGGGGTGAGTCGGGCGCAGGCCGGGACTGAGTCGAGGTTTTCAAAGGCGAGCTTTTGGCGGGGTCCCCGCTTTCAGGCAGGGGGGCAGCGCCCCTGGCCTTGCTTGCCTTACTCCTCCTCGTCGAGGAAGAACTGGTCCGCCTCCTCGTCGTAGGCGTACAGCTCCGAGAACCGCCCCCAGCCGATCACCGCGCGCAGCGTGTCGTCCGCGTAGTCCGGCGACATGTGGTCCTCCAGCTCGTCGCGGAAGCGCACCGCCGACGCCTTGTGGTTCCACCGCTCGTCGAGCACCTGGCGGATCGTCGCGGCCAGGCGCACGCGCGCGCGCAGCGCCTGGGCGAACAGCGCCTTGCGCGCGTCGGTCTCCGCGTCGACAAACTCGCGGCCCTTGTCGGTGAGCTGGATGTCGCCCTCCGCGAACTCCGCGAAGCCGAGGAGCTGCAGCGTCTCGCCCAGAGGCAGCAGGTCGTCGAACTCGAGCTGCAGCCGTTCGGCGAGCAGCGGCAGGTCGGCGCGGCCCTTGTAGGGATCGGCCGCCAGCGTCTCCAGCAGGCCGGCCAGCAGGTTGGTCGAGACAGGGTGCAGCGCGGTCTGCGCCTCGGCCGCCGCGGTCTCGGCCGCCGTCATCGGCGTGGGCACCGAGGCGGCGCGGCGCGTCATCAGCGCGTAGATGTCGTCGACGAACTTGCGGAACGCGGCGTCGTGGCGGTTGCGCGGGTGGAGGAACGGCACGCGCAGCTCGTGGGCGACGCGGCCGGGGTTGGAGGAGAACACCAGGATGCGGTCGCACATCAGCACCGCCTCCTCGATGTTGTGCGTCACCATCAGGATCGACTTGACCGGCAGCTTGCCGTCGCTCCACAGGTCGATGAGGTCGGTGCGCAGCGTCTCCGCGGTCAGCACGTCGAGCGCGCTGAACGGCTCGTCCATCAGCAGCAGGTCGGGGTGCACGACCAGCGCGCGCGCGAGGCCCACGCGCTGCCGCATCCCGCCCGACATCTCCTTGGGGTAGGCGTGCTCGTAGCCGCCGAGGCCGATCAGGTCGATCGCCGCCTCGCCGCGTTCCTCGCGCTCGGCGCGGCGGATGCCCTGCGCCTCCAGGCCGATCTCGACGTTTTCCTGCACGGTGAGCCAGGGGAACAGAGCGAAGGACTGGAACACCATCGCGACCCCGGGCGCCGGGCCGTGCAGCGGCGTGCCGCGCCACAGCACCTCGCCCGAGGTCGGCGCGATCAGGCCGGAGACGATGCGCAGCAGGGTGGACTTGCCCGAGCCGGAGCGGCCGAGCAGGCCCACGATCTCGCCCTCGCGCAGCGTCAGATCGACGTCGTCGAGCACGATCAGGTCGGCGGCCGAGTCCTTGGTGTAGGCCTGCCGGATGTGGCGGGCCTCCATCAGCGGCTCTGCGACAGGCGTTGCGTCCATCATCGGCTCCTCGAACAGGCGGCGCGGGGCTGGCGTAGGGGCGGAGCATCCATGCCACGAAAGCGTCTGCGTGACCCGGAAGGCAGCAAGCAAGGCCAGAGGCTCTGCCTCTGGACTCCGCCAGGGGGAGCCCCCCCTGGACCGGCTTCCCTTAAGGGATGGCATTCCAAAGGCCCAGCCTCTGGCGGGTCTGAGCGGAGCCTGCCAAAGGTTCCGACGGCTCGCTTCGGCCGTTGGAAGGGCGGGCGGAGGAAGAGCCCAGCCTTGCCTTCTTCAACGCCGCCGGAACCGTCACAGCGTCAGCCTGCGGGTCGAGTAGGCGTAGAGGGGGCGCCAGCAGAACCGGTTGCACACCACCACGAAGCCCGACATCACGACCACGCCAAGCACGACGCGCGGCGTGTTGCCAGCCGCGGTGGCGTCGGCGATGTAGGAGCCGAGTCCGCTGGCGTGCAGCCTGGTGTCGCCCCAGGACGCGACCTCGGACACGATCGCCGCGTTCCAGGCCCCGCCGGAGGCGGTGATCACCCCGGTCACGAAGTAGGGGAAGATGCCCGGCAGGATCACGCGCCGCCACCACAGCAGACCGCCGACACGGAAGTTCGCCGACACCTCCTGCAGGTCGCCCGGAAAGGCGGCGGCGCCGGCGATCACGTTGAACAGGATGTACCACTGCGTGCCGAGGATCATCAGCGGCGTCAGCCAGATCTGCGGGTTGAGCGCGAAGTGCACGATGGCGACCACGAAGATCGGGAAGAACAGATTGGCCGGGAACGCGGCGAGGAACTGCACCACCGGCTGCGCGCGCCGTGCCCAGACCGGGCGCAGGCCGAGCCACACGCCCACCGGCACCCACAGCATCGAGGCCAGCACGATCAGCACCAGCACCCGCATCAGCGTGTAGCAGCCCAGCACGAAGGCCCTGCGCAGGTCGCCCAGGCTCAGGGTGTCGGAGCAGAACGCGACGATCTTCCACAGCGCCAGGGCGACGACGACGCCCAGCGCGGCGAGCCACACCCCGTCGAGCGCCCTCGATCGCGCGCGGCTCGGCGGGCGCGCCGCGCGCGGGCGCAGCCCAGGCGACAGCCGGAGCCCGGAGACCACGTTGAACAGGCTGCCGATCCGGTCCACGCACGCGCGCAGGAACTGCGTGCGCCGCAGCAGCGCCAGCACCCAGGGGTCCTTCGCCTGGGCGACCTGCGTGGTCTCGAAGCGGAACCGCGCCGACCAGGCAACCAGGGGGCGGAACAGGAGCTGGTCGTAGAGCAGGATGACCACCAGCATCGCCAGAATCGCGTAGCCCACCGCGCCGATGTCGCGCCGATCCAGAGCGGTTGCGACATAGGAGCCGATGCCGGGCAGCTTGAAGGTGGTATCGCCGACCGAGATCGCCTCGGAGGCAACCACCATGAACCAGCCGCCCGACAGCGACAGCATTGTGTTCCACACCAGGCCCGGCATCGCAAACGGCACCTCCAGGCGCCAGAACCTCTGCCAGCCGGACAGCCGGAAGCCGCGGCACGCCTCGTCCAGGTCGGCGGGCAGGGTGGTCAGCGACTGGTACAGGCTGAACGCCATGTTCCAGGCCTGGCTGGTGAAGATCGCGAAGATCACCGCCAGCTCCGCGCCGAGCACGCGCCCGGGGAACAGGCTCATGAAGAACACCACGGTGAAGCTCAGGAAGCCCAGGATCGGCACGGATTGCAGGATGTCGAGCAGCGGCACCAGCAGCAGCCCGGCCCTGCGGCTCTTCGCCGCCCAGGTCGCGTAGGTGAAGGTGAACAGCAGCGAGCACGCGAGGGCTGCGAACATGCGCAGGGTGGTGCGCAGCGCGTAGGCCGGCAGGTAGGCGGGATCGAGGTGGATCGCCGTCGCCTCTCCTGCGTCGAGCGGCCCGAAAGTGTGGCGCGCCGAGGTGGCCAGCGCGATGATCCCGGCCGCGATCACGACCATCGCTGCGGCGTCGAGCAGGTTGGGCAGCCTGCGCACCGAGGCGAAGGCTGGGAAGGTCGCGTCGGACATGGGCGCCGCCTGCGTCGGGGTCCGAGGGCTTTAGCCCAGGCGAGCGCACCCTGTCACGGCGGGCCGGCGTGGCGGTTCGGTGACGGGCAGGATGCGCGTGGCGGCAAGCAAGGCCGGGCTCTCCCTCCGCCTGCCCTTCCAACGGCCCAAGCGGGCCGGCGGAACCTTTGGCAGGCTACGCCCGGACCCGCCAGGGCGAGCCGCCCTGGACCGGCTTCACTTGAGAAAGGCAGGTCCAGGGGCGGCTCGCCCCTGGCAGGGTTCGAGGCCCGTGCTTGAAGGCGGGGCCTCAACCTTGCCTGCCTACCCCGTGGACCCGAATCCCCTCTCGCCGCGCTCGCTCCTGGCGGAGAACGCATCCACGACCCGCAGCGTCGGGTGAAGCACCGGCACGAACACCATCTGCGCCAGCCGTTCGCCCGGCTTGATCACGATGGTCTCGCCGTCGGCGCCGTTGCGGTTCCACGCGCTGACCAGGACCGGCCCGGTGTAGTCCGGGTCGATCAGCCCGACCAGGTTGCCCAGCACCAGCCCGCGGCGGTGCCCCGCCCCGGAGCGCGGCAGGATCAGCGCGGCGACGCCCGGGTCGGCGATGTGCATGGCGAATCCCGCCGGCACCAGCACCGGCGCCGAGCCAGGCGCGAGGCGCAGCGGCGCGTCGAGGCAGGCGTGCAGGTCGATCGCCGCAGCCATGCCGGACTGGCGCTGCGGCAGGCCCCACTCGCGCAGGCGGGGATCGAGCACGGTGATCTCGACGTCCGGCGCCATCAAGTCCCCTCCCAGGTTGGTCGTGTCTCGATTTGAGAAGCCAAGGCTCTGCCCTTGATCTGCTTGACTCAAATGCCGGATTTCAAGGGCGGGTCTTTGGCGAGGTCCCCGCTTCAAGGCATGGGCAGAGCCCCTCGCCTTTCTTGTTGGATTTCAGACTGAGACACGACTCCTAGGTTCGGGTTTCGGGCATCGCACGACTGGGCGGGACGGGCCAGCCTGATGCGGCTCGTCCGCCTCAGCCCGCAGGCGGCTCGCCAGCCAGCGCCGCGGCGATGCGCAGGGCGAGGCGGCGCGCGACCTCGTGCTTGGGCATCCGGTCCCACGCTTCCGTGCCGTGCGCCGTCACCAGCAGAACCGCGTTGCTGTCGCCTCCCATGATCCCGGTGTGCGCGCCGACGTCGTTGGCCACGATCCAGTCGCAGCCCTTGCGCCGGCGCTTGGCAACGGCGTTGCGCTCCAGCTCCTGCGTCTCCGCGGCGAACCCCACCACCAGGAGCGGCCTCGCGATGCCGGGACGCGCCAGGGTCGCCAGGATATCCGGGTTCGCGACGAGCGCGAGCGTCAAAGACACGGCGTCCGGCGCCTTCTTCAGCTTGTGTTCGGCAATCGCCGCGGCGCGCCAGTCGCCCACCGCGGCGGCGCACACCGCGACGTCGGCCGGCAGCGCCGCCTCGCACGCGGCCAGCATCTCACGAGCCGACTCGACCCGGCGCACGTCCACGCCTGGCGGGTCCGGCAGCGCCGTCGGGCCACTCACGAGCGTCACCCGCGCGCCCAGCGCCGCCAGCGCCGCGGCGATCGCGGTGCCCTGCCGCCCGCTGCTGCGGTTCGCGAGGTAGCGCACCGGGTCGATCGCCTCGTGCGTCGGGCCCGTTGTCACCAGGGCGTGCCGCCCGGCGAGCGCGCGCCCCTCCGCACCGCCCGCGAAGGGCAAGGCGTCCAGGTGCCCCGCGCCGCCGTCCGGCCGGGCGTCAAGCCGCCCCAGGATTGCGGCCAGGATCGCCGCGGGCTCGGCGAGGCGACCCGGCCCGAACTCGTTGCAGGCCATCGCGCCCTCGTCCGGACCCACGACCGCCACCCCTCGCGCCGCCAGCGTGGCGAGGTTCGCCACAGTCGCCGGGTGGGTCCACATCCGCACGTTCATCGCCGGCGCCGCCAGCACTGGCGTGTCGGTCGCCAGCAGCAGCGTCGTCGCCAGATCCGACGCAAGCCCGGCCGCCATGCGCGCCAGGAGGTCCGCGGACGCCGGCGCCACCACCACGAGGTCGGCGGAACGCGACAGCGCGATATGCCCCATCTCGCTCTCCACGGTCAGCGACCACAAGTCGGTGTGCACGGGCTCGCCGCTCAGCGCCTGCAGGCTGAGCGCGGTCACGAAGCGCGCGCCGCCCTCGGTCAGCACGCAGGTCACGGCCACGCCGGCCTTGGCGAGCAGGCGCACCAGCTCCAACGACTTGTAGGCGGCGATCCCGCCCGAGACGATCAGCAGGACGCGGGGAGGCGTCATGACAGGAAGCAAGCAAGGCTGGGCTCTGCCCAGACCCGCAAAGGGTCCGAGGACCCTTTGATCCCATGACTTAAGCAAAGCCGTCCAGGGGGCTTCCCCTGGCGGGGTCCCCGCCTTGAAGCATGGGGGGCAGCGCCCCTGGCCTTGCTTGCCTTGGCTTTCACAGCCGCCATCCCGAGTGGATCGCAGCAATTCCCCCCGACAGGTTGCGCACCTCGACCCGCGCCAGCCCGGCGGCGCGCATCATCCCCGCCAGCGTCTCCTGGTCCGGAAAGGTGCGGATGCTCTCGGCGAGGTAGCGGTAGCTGTCCGCGTCGCCCGCCACCATCCGGCCGAGCCTGGGCAGCACGCCGAACGACCAGGCGTCGTAGGCGGGCGCCAGCACCGCGACCTGCACCCGCGAGAACTCCAGGCACAGGAACCGCCCGCCCGGACGCAGCACGCGGCGCGCCTCGCGCAGCACGGCGTCCTTGTCGGTGCAGTTGCGCAGGCCGAACGCGATGGACACCACGTCCACGCTGCACGAGGCGAGCGGCAGCATCTCCGCGTCGGCGACGAGGAAGCGCAACCCACCGACTCCGCGCGCCGCCGCCCGGTCGCGTCCTACCAGAAGCATCGCGGCGTTGATGTCGGACAGGATCGCGGGCCCGCCGCCGCGCGCGCGCCAGCCGAAGCTGATGTCGCCGGTGCCGCCCGCGAGGTCGAGCAGCGTGTGGCGCGGCGTGGGGCGCAACGCGGTCGCGAAGGCGGACTTCCAGACCCGGTGCACGCCCAGCGACATCAGGTCGTTCATCACGTCGTAGCGGCTGGCCACGCTGTCGAACACGGCGCGCACCATCGGCTTCTTCGCGTCGCGCGGCACGCTGCGGTAGCCGAAATCCGCGACCTCGCGGGCGCTGTCCGCACCGGGCGGCGCACCCGGCGGCGGGATCGGCGTCGACGCAAGGGGGAGGGGCGCGGGGTCGTGCGGGGCGGGACCGCCAGCCAGGGGGTTCATCACCGGGGCAATATAGCGTAGCGCCATGCCATGCCGGAACTCCCAGAAGTCGAGACAGTGATGCGCGGCCTGCGCGCCAGGCTAGAGGGCAGGGTGATCGCGCGCGCCACCCTGCACCGGCCCGACCTGCGCTGGGCGGTGCCACCGGGGCTCGCGGCCCGGCTGTGCGGCGCGCGCGTGCTCGGCTTTCGCAGGCGGGCCAAGTATATCCTGATGCGCCTCGATGGCGGCGACAGCGTGCTGGTGCATCTTGGCATGTCCGGCCGCATGAACGTCGACCGCAGCGCGCCCGACGCGCCCGGGCGCCACGAGCACCTGGTGATCGAGACCCATGACGGCTGGCGCGTCGGCTTCGTCGATCCCCGCCGGTTCGGCTCGCTCGACCTCGTGGCCACCTGCGACGAGGACGGGCATCGGCTGCTGGCGGCGCTCGGCCCGGAGCCGCTCGACGCGGCCTTCGACGCGGCGGCGCTGTCGGAGCGCCTGCGCGGGCGGCGCACCAGCATCAAGGCCGCTCTGCTCGACCAGCGCGTGGTCGCCGGACTGGGCAACATCTACGTGTGCGAGGCGCTGTTTCGCGCGAAGGTATCGCCGACGCGCCTCGCGATGACGGTGCCCGGCGCCCGCGCGGCGCGGCTGGTCAGCGCTATCCGCGCCGTACTGGGCGAGGCGATCGCTGCCGGCGGCTCCTCGTTGCGCGACTACGTGCAGCCCGACGGCGAGCTGGGCTACTTCCAGCATGCCTGGAAGGTGTACGGTCGCGAGGGCCAGCCCTGCGGCCGCTGCCCCGGCGCGCCGGAGTGCGGCGGCGTGGCGCGCATCGTGCAGTCCGCCCGCTCCACCTTCTTCTGCCCGCGGCTGCAGACATGACGGCGCGGCCACCTGCTCCGGAGATCCCC
>CAXSES010000111.1:1422-8714 GCA_964236225.1 uncultured Acetobacteraceae bacterium | reverse complement strand
TCCCTCCGCTGGCCATTCCAATGGCCCAAGCGGGCCATCGGAACCTTTGGCCAGCCACGCCCAGACCCGCCAAGAGGCGAGCCGCCCCTGGACCGGCTTTACTTAAGGAAGCCGGTCCAGGGGGGCTCCCCCTGGCGGAGTTTGAGGCGGAGCCTCAACCTTACTTCACTTCACCGTCGCAGCCCCCGCCTTCGCGCAGACCTCGTCCTGCGACCCCGTCCCCCCGGACACGCCCACCGCGCCGACGAGCCTGCCGTCCTCCACCAGCGGGATTCCGCCCCGCGAGGCGATCGCCCCGTCGAGCGTCGCGACGTAGGGCAGGTTGTTCTGGATCGCGTCCTCGTACACCCGTGTCTCGCGGCGGAAGCTCGCCGCCGCGCGCGCCTTGTGCTGCGAGACCGCGATCGAGGCGAGCTGCGCCCCGTCCATGCGCCCGAACGCCACCAGGTTCGCGCCCGAATCCACCACCGCGACGTTCATCTTCCAGCCGCGCGGCGCGCACTCCGCCATCACCGCCGCGACCACCGCCTGCGCCCGCTCCAGCCCGATCGGCGCGCCGTAGGGCACGTCGAAAGGCATCTTCTCCGGCACCACGTCCAGCGGCCGCGCCGGCGGCGGCTGACCCTGCGACGGCTGGGCGAGCGCCTGACCCGCCAGAACCTGACCCGCCGGAACCTGACCCGACAGAAGCAGCACGACCCCGCAGGCGGTGGCGGTCAGGCGTGACGGCATGAACAGTTCCCCCGGGACTCCGCTCCCGGACCGGAGCCTAGCGCCGCTCGCACCCGCACGGAACCGGGCCCGGACCCGCCACCGCGGCGAGCGGCAGGCACCGCGGTCCCCGCCTCGACCGCCCCGGCCTCGCCGCGTCCCGACGTGACGCCGCCTTCGCGGCGTCCCGACGTGACGCCGCCTTCGCGGACGCGGTATAGGCGGGGCCGAAGCAGGGATCGGGACCAGGGCCATGCAGACAGCGGGTGCGACGCGGACACCGGACGCGGCGGCGGCGGACGACGCGGCCATGCGGATCGAGTCGCGGCCGTTCTGGTTCCTGCGCCACGGCGAGACCGACTGGAACGCCGCCGGCCTGTCGCAGGGCCGCACCGACATCGCGCTGAACGCCCGCGGCCTGGACCAGGCGCGCGAGGCCGCCGCCGTGCTCGCCGCCCAGGCCGGCGCCGCCGGCCGCGCGGTCGCCGCCATCGTGTCCTCCCCCCTCGGCCGCGCCCGCGTCACCGCGGAGGCCGCCGCCGCCGCCCTCGCGCTGCCGGTCGCCCTCGACCCCGACCTGCAGGAAGTCTGCTTCGGCGAGCAGGAGGGCCGTCCCATGGGCGACTGGTACGACGGCTGGATCGCCGGCGACTACACCCCCGCCGGCGCAGAGCCCTTCGCCGTGCTGCGCGCGCGCGTCGTCCCCGCGATCAACCGCGCCCTCGCCCGGCCCGGCCCGGTGCTGGTCGTGGCCCACGGCGCCCTGTTCCGCGCCGTGCGCTCCGCCATGGGCCTCGCGGTCAACGTCCGCACCCCGAACGGCCTGCCCATGTGGTGCGAGCCGGGCACGGACGGCTGGACCCTGACGGCGGTGTCCTGACGGGAAGCAGGCAAGGGCTGGGTCTCCGCCTCAGGCTCCGCCAAGGGCTCGCCTTTGCAATCCAGCACCGAGGATGCAGGATTCCAGAACGGTTCCACAGGTGCTACGTCGACAGGCGCACCGGTCTGGCGGCAACGCCGCCTTGCGTGGATTGAAGGGGCGGCCCGAATGGACGTGAACGACGCCACCCCGGCCGGCCTCGCGGCGCTTCGGGCCGCCAATGAGCGGTTCCGCGAGGTTCCCTGGCCGGCTCCGTATGACGCGACGGTGCATCAGCTCAGGCAGGGCGATGCACGCGACCTGTCCTGGATTCCTGACGCCTCCGTCCACCTCGTTGTGACGTCCCCGCCATACTGGACGCTGAAGGAATACGCCGAGAACGACCGGCAGATGGGCGCCATCGCCGACTACAATCAGTTCCTGGTGGAGCTGGACAAGGTCTGGGCAGAGTGCGCTCGCGTGCTGGTCCCAGGCGGTCGGATTTGCTGCGTGGTGGGCGACGTGTGCGTGCCCCGCAAGAGGGCAGGGCGACATTACGTGATGCCCCTGCACGCCGATATTCAGGTCCGGGCGCGCGGGATTGGACTGGACTGCCTGACACCCATTCTCTGGCACAAAATCGCCAACGGGGTGACGGAAGCCGAGGGCAATGGCGCAGGCTTCTACGGCAAGCCCTTCCAGCCCGGCGCAGTGGTCAAGAACGACATCGAGCATGTCCTGTTCCTGCGCAAAGGCGGTGCCTACCGGACGCCCCAGCCGATGCAGAAGGTTCTTTCCATGCTGACCAGGCAGGAGATGCAGGCCTGGTGGCGCTCGATCTGGACGGACGTGAAGGGCGCTTCGACGCGGGCCGGGCATCCTGCGCCCTATCCGGTGGAACTGGCTGAGCGTCTCGTCCGCATGTTCTCGTTCGCTGGCGACACGGTGCTGGACCCGTTCGCCGGGACTGGCAGCACCAGTATCGCCGCACTGAACGCGGGCCGGAACTCCATGGGCAACGAGATTGAACCGGCCTACCTCAGGATCGCCCGTAACCGGCTGCTGGCGGCGTCGAGTGAGCTTCGGATGACTGGTGCCGTGCGGGCCAGCGTGCGGCTTCACGAGGCTCCCAGGCGCATCCCTGCGAAAGCCAACGGAATTGCCCTACCGTCTCCTGGACCGCTTCCGCAGCCTGTTTGACGGCACCCGCTACATCCACCGGAACTCCAGCCTGGGTGACTCGGTGGCGTGGTGCCTGCCGGAGGACCTGTATGACCTGCGACGGTCGCCAAAGCTGAACGCTGGCGTCGACGCACATACAAGGGTGCTCAATGTCCAGAACAGGCTGCGAGGCATCAAGGCACGTCGAGGCGACGGGACTTTCGGGGAGCTGATCCCCCACGCATCCGTCGTGGTTGTGCCGGGCTTCACCGTGGCTCGGGGCCCGGTGGCCACCATGGAGATTGGCAGCGAAGTCAAGATCCTGGCGAAAGCCATGATCAAGCAGATCGATCGGGTGATGAACGACCTGCAGAACCAGAAACGGGAGTTCCTGACCGCCGGTGGAACGCCGATCACGGTAGGGATCGTCGGGATCAACCACGCCCAGCGCTACGTCTCCTACGAGGGCGAGGTCGAATGGCCAACAGGCGTGAAAGGACGCAAGCACCCGGCACAGGAAGCCGCAGAGGCTGAGCGGCGACTGAGAGAGCGAGCGGCACAGGACTTTGACGAGTTCCTCGTTCTGCGTTTCCGGGCAACAAACGAGCCGCCCTATCTGTTCGAATGGGTCGACGCCCAGCAGACTCAGATGGACTACGGGGCCGTGCTGACCCGCATCCTTCGCAAGTACGAGGCCCGCTTCTGACCGAAGCCAGTCTCGCGAACAGCCGAAGATGGGTCTGTTTGCGTTCGGGTGGCTCGAGAAAGCGGAAGCAAGGCCAGGGCTCTGCCACCATGCCTGGAAGCGGGGACCCGCCAGGGGGAGGCCCCCTGGACCGCCTTCCCTTAAGTCATGGGATCAAAGGGTCCTCGGACCCTTTGCGGGTCTGGACGTAGCCTGCCAAAGGGTCCGATGGCCCGCTTGGGCCATTGGAAGGGCAGGCGGAGGGGGAGCCCAGCCTTGCTCGCTTCCGCGTCACGCCACCCCCGCCTCCGTCTCCCGCTCCGTGATCCGCCGCCCGAACAGGCTGCCCACCAGGTCCGCCAGCAGCAGCGCGCTGCGCCCCCTCACGTCCAGGAACGGGTTCAGCTCCACGACGTCCACCGACGTCACCAGCCCCGAATCGTGCAGCATCTCCATCACCAGGTGCGCCTCGCGGTAAGTCGCCCCACCCGGCACCGTCGTCCCCACCCCCGGCGCCAGCGACGGGTCGAGGAAATCCACGTCCAGGCTGACGTGCAGCATCGCCCCCGCCGCCGCCGCCTTGTCCAGCACCCGGCGCAGCGGCACCGCGACCCCGAACTCGTCGATCACCCGCATGTCCACCACGTCGATGCCCCGCTGCCGCAGCGCCTGGCGCTCCGCCCGGTCCACCGAGCGTATCCCGAACAGGTGCAGGTCCTGCGGCGCGACAAGGCAGGGCCCGCCCCCTCCGTCATCCCCCCCGCCTTCGCTGTCCCCGCCGCCTCCCTCGCCCCCGAACACCGCCTCCAGCCCCGCCTCGCCGCACAGCAGCGCCGCCGACATGCCGTGCATGTTGCCAGACGGCGTGGTGTCCGGCGTGTTGAAGTCCGCGTGCGCGTCCAGCCACAGCACCACCAGAGGCCGTCCCGCCGCGCGCGCGTGACGCGCCACCCCGGTCACGCTGCCCATGCTCAGGCTGTGGTCCCCGCCCAGGAACACCGGCACCGCCCCCTGCCGCATCGCCTCCTGCGCCCGCCCGGCCAGCAGCCGCGCCCACGCCGCCACCTGCCCGAGGTTGTGCGCCAGCACCTCGGGCGGCCCGCGCACCGCCACCGGGTCCGGCACCGCCAGGTCCCCCCAGTCCTCCACCGCCAGCCCCAGAGCGCGCAGACCGTCCACCAGCCCCGCCAGCCGCAGCGCCACAGGACCCATCACCGCGCCGCGCTGCCCCGCCCCGGCATCCACAGGGGCGCCGATCACCACGACCTTCATGCGAACGCCCGGGCGCAAGGAAGGCCAGGGGCTCTGCCCCCCATGCTTGGAAGTGGGGACCCCGCCAAAGGCTCGCCTTTGGAAACCACGACTGAAGAACCCCTAACAAATGCGGGTCTGGGAGCGCTGCCCCCAGCGGGTCGCCGCTTCCAGGCCATGGGGCAGAGCCCTGGCCTTGCCTGCCTGATCCTGGCGGCAGCCCTCACCCAAGCAGGTCCTCGACCACGATCGGCGTGTGCCGCACCCGCACGCCGGTCGCGTGGTACACCGCGTTGGCGATCGCCGCCGGCATCCCCACGATGCCGATCTCGCCCACCGCCTTGGCGCCGATCGCGTTCACCACGCGGTCCTCCTCGTCCACCATCTCGACGACGACCTCGCCCACGTCGGCGCTGGTCGAGATGTGGTAGCCCGCGAGGTCCTGGTTGGCGAAGCGCGCCCTCGGCCGGTCCACCTTCGTCTCCTCCAGGAGAGCGAAACTCGCCCCCCACACCATGCCGCCCGCGAGGTTGGAGCGCGCCGTCCTCGGGTTGATGATCTTCCCGCAGGCGAACGCGCCCACCATCCTCGCCACCCGTATCGTGCGCAGCAGCGGATCGACGTGCACCTCGGCGAACTGCGCCCCGAACGAGTAGCTCGCATGCGTGGGCGTGAGCGGCCCCGCGAACGCGATCCCGCCCAGCAGCCCGTACTGCATCTTCGCCGCGTCCATCGAGTCGGGCTTCCACTCCGCCGCCGCGTCCAGCGACCCCGACGGCGTCGCCTTCAGCACCTCGTCCAGAGAGTGCGCCGCCCCGTCCGCGCCGACCACGTGCCCGCCCGCCAGCGCCAGCCCCGAGGGCTCGCGCCCGGCGAACGGCCCGCCCTCGGCCACCGCCGCCGCCAGCACCTTCCCGCGCAGCGCCAGCGCCGCCATGTGCACCGCCGAGCCCGCCGACCCGGTGGTGATCGAGCCGCCCGACATCGGCCCGGACGGAAGCGAGCTGTCGCCCAGCTCCACGCGCACCCGCTCGTCCGCCACGCCCAGCACGTCCGCCGCCACCTGCCCGAGCACCGTGTACGCCCCAGTGCCCACGTCGTGCGCCGAGCACCGCACCCGCAGCGTCCCGTCCGCCGCCAGCGCCACGTGCGCCGCCGCCGCCGCCATCGCCGAAGGGTACGTCGCTGTCGCGCAGCCATAGCCCACCAGAACCCCGTCCGGCGTGGTCATCGACCCCACGCCAGGCGTGCGCCTCTCCCAGCCGAACCGCTCCGCCCCGCGCCGGTAGCACTCCACCAGAGAGCGGCTCGACCACGGCAGCTTCTTCACCGGATCGACCGCCGGCTCGTTCCTCATCCGCAGCGCGATCGGGTCCATGCCCAGCGCCACCGCCAGCTCGTCCACCGCGCTCTCGAACGCGAAGAAGGACGGCGCCTCCGCCGGCGCGCGCTGGAACCCCGGCGTGTTCACGTCGGTCGCCACCGTGGACTCCTTGGTGCGGATGTTGGCGATGTCGTACATCCGCGTGGTGACGTCGGTGCCCGGGAACGCGACGTGGTCGATGGCGCTGCTCTGCCCCGTCGCCTCGTGGATCAGCGCCACCATGCGCCCGTCGCGCTCGGCGCCCAGCGCGATGCGGTTGCGCGTCGCCGGCCGGAACGAGCCCACAGTGAACATCGCGCCGCGCGGCACCACCAGCTTCACCGGCCGCCCCAGCCGTCGCGCGGCCGTCGCGATCAGCACGGTGTGCCCCAGGATCGTCGCCTTGCAGCCGAACGCGCCCCCCACGTAGGGCGAGACGACATGCACGTCCTCGACCGGCAGCCCGAAGATCGCGGCCAGGCCCTGGCGCTGCCCGATCACCCACTGCGACGGGCACTCCACCGTGAGCCTGCCGTCGTTCCAGCTCGCCGTGGTCGCGTACAGCTCCATCGGATGGTGGTGCTGCACCGGCGTCAGGTATTCCTGGTCCACCCGCACCGGCGCCGCCGCCAGCGCCGCGTCCGCGTCGCCGATGCACACCGACGGCTTCTCCTCCGTCTCCGTGTGCAGCCCCGGCTCGTCCATCGCCGCGGAGGCGTGCTGCGCCGCGTAGTCGAGGCTGATCGCCGCCGCCGCCTGCTCCGCCGCCTCGAGCGTGTCCGCCACCACCAGGCCCACGATCTGGCCTGCGTAGTGCACCTCGTCCGAGGTCAGCGGCAGGAAGGAGGACTGCATGTGCCCGCCCTTCATGGCGAAGCTCTCCTCGCCCAGCCCCTGGTTCAGGTCGCGGTGCGTGAGCACGAGCTGCACGCCCGCCACCGCCTCCGCCGCCGCGGTGTCCACCTTCGTGATCCGCCCCCGCGCCACGCCGCTCAGCGTCAGCGCCGCGTACGCCGTGCCGCCATGGCCGAAATCCGCGGCGTAGCGCGCCGCCCCCGTCGCCTTGGCCGCCGCGTCGCGACGGACGATGGGCTCGCCGATGCTGCCGTCCATGCCCTCAACCCCTCCTGCTGGCGACCAGGGCCGCCCGCGCCACCGCGCGTGCCCCCAGCTCGACCTTGAACCCGTTCTCCGCCAGCGGCACCGCCGACGCGAACGCCGCCCGCCCCGCCGCCATCGCCGCCGCCTCGCCGCCCGCGCCG
>CAXSES010000111.1:0-1322 GCA_964236225.1 uncultured Acetobacteraceae bacterium | reverse complement strand
CCACCCGGCTGGCCACCCGGCTGGCCACCCGGCTGGCCAAGCGTCACGCCCACCAGCGCCGCCTCCGCCTCGCGCGAGCGCCACGGCTTCGTCGCCACCCCGCCCAGCGACACCCGCGCGCCCGTCACCACCGCCCCGTCCATCTCCAGCGCCACCGCCGCCGACACCACCGCGTAGGCGTAGCTCGCCCGGTCGCGCACCTTCACGTAGGTCGAGCGCCGGCCCATCGGCGTCGCCTGCACCAGGATCGCGGTCACGATCTCGCCCGGGGCAAGCACCGTCTCCGCCGAGGGCTCCTCCCCGTACGCCACGTGCAGCGCCTCGAACGGGATCGTGCGCGTGCCCCGCGCCGACGCCACCTCCACGCTGGCGTCGAACGCCGCCAGCGTCGTCCCCCAATCGCCCGGGTACGTGGCCACGCACCGCTCCGAGCCTCCGAACAGCGCCATCTCCCGCGTCACGCCGCCGTCCACCGCGCTGCACCCGCTGCCCGGCACCCGCTTGTTGCAGGCCGAAACCCCGTCGCGGAAGTACGGGCATCGCGTGCGCTGCAGGATGTTGCCCCCCACCGTCGCGGCGTTCCTGAGCTGCTGCGACGCCGCGAGCTGAAGGCTCTCCGCCAGCGCCGGGTAGTCGCGCAGCAGCACAGCGTCCTCCGCCAAATCCGCCATCCTCGCCAGCGCCCCGAAGCGCAGCACCGCGCCAGACGTGTCGAACCCCGCCAGCTCCGCCAGGTGCCCGATGTCGATGACCGAGGACGGCGCCGCCAGATCCCCGCGCATCAGGTCCACCATCGTCGTGCCGCCCGCGAGCAGCGCCGCCCCCGGCACCGCCGCAAGCGCGAGCGCCTCGCCGAGCGACCCCGGCCGCGCATAGGTGAAGGGCTGCATGTCAGGCCGCCTTCCTGCCGTCGTCGCGCCCGGCGCCCACGCCGCCCGCGACCTCGCGCACCGCCGCCACGATGTTCGGGTACGCCCCGCAGCGGCACAGATTGCCGCTCATGTACTCGCGCACCTCCGCGTCGCTGCGCGCGTGCCCCTCCTCGACGCACGCCACCGCCGACATGATCTGCCCCGGCGTGCAGTAGCCGCATTGCAGCGCGTCGTGCGCCACGAACGCCGCCTGCATCGGGTGCAGCCCCCCGTCCTCGCCCGCGAGCCCCTCGATGGTGCGCACCGCGCGCCCCACCGCCTGCGCCGCCAGCACCAGGCACGCGAGCTGCCTGCGCCCGTCCAGGTGCACCGTGCACGCCCCGCAGGTGCCGTGGTTGCACCCGACCTTGGTCCCCGTCAGCCCGAGATGCTCGCGCAGCGCGTCCAGCA
>CAXSES010000110.1:0-8764 GCA_964236225.1 uncultured Acetobacteraceae bacterium | reverse complement strand
TCGCTGACGGCAACGAAGGCCATCTGCACCGCGAGCAGCGTGGCGTGGCCGAGCAGGAAGGCGGCGGCGCCGGCGATCGTCGTGACCAGCGCGATCTCCACCATGCGGCCGCGGCGATGGCCGCGTCGCCAGCGCCTGAGCAGGCCGCCCAGGACGAGGAGGAACAGCACCGCGTTCGCGACGCCCACCACGGCCATCAAGTGGGTCCAGCCGAGCAGCGCGAAATACCCGAGCGTCTGGCCGACGATCAGGAAGCCCAGGACGCTGAGGCA
Source organism: uncultured Acetobacteraceae bacterium (assembly GCA_964236225.1). Taxonomy (GTDB): domain Bacteria; phylum Pseudomonadota; class Alphaproteobacteria; order Acetobacterales; family Acetobacteraceae; genus CAXSEF01. The sequence goes on along the minus strand of CAXSES010000110.1, from coordinate 8,492 downwards.
GGCGGCGTCGAAGGCGACGAGCAGCGCGGCGAGCGTCGCGAGCAGCGCCCGCCCCGCCCGCCCGCGTCCCGGCGAGCCTCCCTGGTCCTGGGCCTGCCGTGCGGACATCATGTGCTCCCTGGGCGCGGACGGGGATTCGCGCCCCGTCAAGTGTCTGGGTGCGAGTTCTGCATCATCCGAACGCGAAGCCCAACCCACTTCGCCCGGCCTGACCACCGCCGCGCTCCGCCGTCCGAACAGCGCCCCCTCACCCCGCCCCGATCTCGAACATCCCCTCCACCTCGACCGCCGCCCCCAGCGGCAGCGACGCCACCCCCACAGTGGAGCGCGCGTGCCGCCCCGCGTCCCCGAACACCGCGACCGCGAGATCGGACGCCCCGTTCATCACCCCCGCGTGCGCCGTGAACCCCGGCGTCGCCGCGATGAACCCACCCAGCCGCACCACGCGCGTCACCCGGTCGAGGTCGCCCCCGCACGCCGCGCGAAGCTGCGCCAGCAGGTTGACCAGGCACAGCCGCGCCGCCCGCGTCCCCTCTTCCGCGCTGACATCCTCGCCGAGCCGCCCGCGCACCGCGACCGCTCCGTCCTGCATCGGGAGCTGCCCCGACAGCGTGACCAGGCCGCCGGCCACCACGAACGCCACGTAGTTCGCCACCGGCGCCACCGGCGGCGGCAGCACGACCCCAAGCTCCGCCAGCCGCGCGTCCACCCGCCCGCTCATTCCCCTGCCCCCGTCACCGCGGCCTCCCTGCATGATCCCGGGCCGCAGCGTGACTCCCGCCTCCGCCAAACGCCAGCACCCCGGCAAACGGAGGGTGGGTCAGTCCAAAAGGCCAGGGCTCTGCCTTGAACCCGCCAGGGGCGAGCCCCCTCGTCCGGCCCTTCCAACGACCCAGGCCGGCCATCGGAACCTCTGGCCAGCCTCGCCCCCGGACTGGCTTAACTTAAGTAGCGGATTCCAAAGGCTTGCCTTTGGCGGGGTCCAGGGGCAGAGCCCCTGGCCTTCCTTTCTGGATTTCAAACCGCTTCCTGCCGGCAAACGCCAGCGCGCCGCCGCCCTCCCGCCACGCGCCCTTCCTGGCACGGGAGTTGCTGCGCGGCGGGCGCGGGCGATCGCCGTCCGGCGCGGACGTGCCTGGCGGCGGCCCGCCCACCTGACCGGGAACCGAATTCGCGATGAACGAGACCATCACGCCTGCCCGCATCGTAGGCAGCATGATCGAGGCCGGGGCAGTCCGTGCCCGCCTGCCCGCGCTCCAGCTCCTGGTGCGCTCCGCGCTGGCCGGCGCCTTCCTCGGCGTGGCCACCACGCTGGCGTTCACCGCGTTGGCGCAGACCGGGCTGCCGATCGTGGGCGCGCTGATCTTCCCGGTGGGCTTCTCGATGATCGTGGTGCTCGGGCTCGACCTGATCACCGGCTCGTTCGCGCTGCTGCCGATGGCGGTCATCGCCGGGCGCGCCACGCCGGGCGGGATGCTGCGCAACTGGGTCATCACCTTCGTCGGCAACTACCTGGGGGCGCTGACCTTCGCTCTGCTGATGTGGGTGGTGCTGACCAGCGCCGGCCACGACACGGGCGGGCCGGTCGCGGACAGGATACGCGCCGCGGTGGCCGCCCGCTCCGCCGGCTACGAGGCGATCGGCGCCGCCGGGCTGCTGACGGTGTTCGTCAAGGCGATGCTGTGCAACTGGATGGTCGTGCTCGGCGTGACCATGGGCCTGGCCGCGAGCACGTCGGCCGGCAAGATCATCGGCTGCTGGCTGCCGATCGTGATCTTCTTCGCCCAAGGGTTCGAGCATGCCGTGGTCAACATGGCGCTGTTCCCGCTCGGCCTGATGCTCGGCGCGCCTGCCGGCGTGGCGCAGTACCTGCTGTGGAACCAGATCCCGGTGACGATCGGCAACCTGGTGGGCGGGTTCCTGTTCACCGGCCTCGCCCTCTACGTCAGCTACGGCCGGGACGCGCGTGACGCCGGGCGCGACGCCATCCAGACGCGCGCAGCGACTCCGCTGGCCGTCGCGTCCTGACCGGGGGAGCGCCGACGATGCCCGACGCCAGCCTGGGCGAGCCCCAGGGCCTGTTCGACGCCGGGATCAGCACGCCCGGCCCGGCGCAGGGCCCGGGTGGGGCCGCCCCGGTCGGCGAGGCGTTTTCGGGCGAGCAGCAGGAATACCTCAAGGGCTTCATGGCAGGGGTGGAGGCGCGGCGTGGCGCGCTCGGGCTGCCGCTGGCGCCGGCTGGGGGCGCGACATCCGCCGAGGCCGCCGATCCCACCGACCTGCAGCGCACCGCGCAGGACAAGCTGACCGCCCGCGGCGGCAAGCTGTCGACAATCGAGAAGCTCAAGCGCGCCCGCCACCCTCTGGACCGCTGGGACGAGCTGGAGGCGCGCGCCGCGAAGGGCGTGTTCCCCAAGGGCGACGACAACTTCCTCACCCGCTGGCACGGGCTGTTCTATGTCGGCCCGACCCAGGACGCTTATATGTGCCGGCTGCGCATCCCCGGCGGCATCCTGGCGGGCTTCCAGTTGCGCGGGCTGGCCGACATCGCCGACGAGCTGGCGGGACCGTTCCTGGACTGCACCACGCGCTGCAACCTCCAGTTCCGCGAGATCCCCGCGGCCAACGGCCCGAAGCTGCTGATGCGGCTGCAGGAGCTGGGCATGACGGCGCGCGGCTCGGGGGCGGACAACATCCGCAACGTCACCGCGCCGGCAACCGCGGGCATCGACCCGCAGGAGCTGCTCGACTGCCGGCAGCACGCGCGCACGATGCACTTCCACATCCTCAACCACCGCGTGCTCTACGGCCTGCCGCGCAAGTTCAACATCTCCTACGACGGCGGCGGGCGCATCCCGACGCTGGAGGACACCAACGACGTCGGCTTCACCGCGGTCGAGGTCGGGCCCGGCCCCGACCTTGCCCCCCATGGCGCCGAGCCCGGCCTGTACTACCGCCTGGCGCTGGGCGGCATCACCGGGCACCGCGACTTCGCCCGCCCGACCGGGGTGGTCCTGCGTCCGGACGACGCGACCCGGGTGGCCGACGCGGTGCTGCGCGTGTGGATCAGGCACGGCAACCGAGTGGACCGCGCCAGGTCGCGGCTGAAATACCTGCTCGACGATTGGGGCATCCCGAAGTTCCTGGACGCCGTGGAGGCGGAGCTTGCGCCGGGCACGGGCACCGCGATGCCGCCGCTCGCCGACGGAGCGGAGACGAGGCTGTTCCGCATCCCGGAGGCCGCGATCCGGCCGCCGCGCACGCAGGACCGCCACGGCCATCTCGGCATCCACCCGCAGAAGCAGGCGGGCCTGTTCTACGTCGGCGTGGTCTGCGCGATCGGGCGCGTCACCAGCGACCAGGCGCGCGGGCTGGCGGCGGTCGCCGAGCGGTTCGGCTCCGGCACCCTACGGCTGACCGTGTGGCAGAACCTGCTGGTCAGCGACATCGCGGAGGCGCGGCTCCCCGAGGCGGTCGCGGCGATCCGCGCGCTGGGGCTGGACGTGGACGCCTCGCACATCCGCGCGGGCATGGTGGCCTGCACGGGGGCCGCTGGCTGCAAGTTCGCCAACGCCCACACCAAGCAGGACGCGGGCGCGATGGCCGACTTCCTGGACCGAGAGATCACCGTGGACCAGCCGGTCAACATCCACATCACCGGCTGCCACAACTCGTGCGCCCAGCATTACGTCGGCGATATCGGGCTGATCGGCTCCAAGGTGGAGCGCGGCGAGGACATGGTCGAGGGCTACGACCTGCACCTTGGCGGCGGGGCGGGCGCGGAGCGGGCGGTGGGCCGAAGGATACGCAAGAAGATCGCCGCCGACGAGGTGCAGCCGGTGGTGCTCGGCCTGCTGCGCGCGTGGCAGGCGACGCGCACCGGCACGCAGAGCTTCCAGGACTGGACGCGGGCGCGCGACGACGAGGCGCTGGCGATGCTGGCGGGCGGCGGGGCGGTGCCGGCGGAGACGGGGGACCACGTGGCGTCGGAGACCGACCCGGGGGCGCATCCTTGAGGCGAAGCAGGACCGGGGCGCTGCCTTCATGCCTGAAGCGGAACTCTGCCAAAGGCTCGCCTTTGGAAACCCCGATCTCGGCCTGTGGCACGCCGCCGCGTGACGTGCCGCGAGCCCTGATGTGTGCCGGTCCAGGGCGGCTCGCCCTGGCGGGTCCAGGGCAGAGCCCTGGCCTTGCTTCCTTTCCGTGCCCCTCCGAGGACCTGACGCGATGAACGCGATCTCCGCCCCGATCCCGCTGATTCCCGACAGCTCGCCGTTCTCCGCGCCGCAGCGTGCCTGGCTGAACGGCTTCCTGGCCGGGCTGTATGGTTCGGCCGGTTCGCAGCAGCCGATGGCGCTCGACGGCGCGGCCGACGTGGAGGAGGACGAAGAGTTCCCCTGGCACGACCCGGCGCTGGAGATGGACGAGCGGCTGACGCTGGCCGCCGGCAGGCCGCTGCGTCGCACGCTGATGGCCGCGATGGCGCAGCTCGACTGCGGGCAGTGCGGCTACCAGTGCCAGACCTACGCGGAGGCGCTGGCCGAGGGCAGGGAGTCCTCGACCAGCCTTTGCGTGCCCGGCGCCAAGCCGACGCAGCGCAAGATCAAGGAGCTGATGGCGGCGGCTCCCGCGGCGCCGGCGCCTGTGGCGGCTGCGCCGGTGGCGGCCGGGAAGGTGCTGACCACGGCGCGGGTGCTGTCGGCGACGCGGCTCACCGGGGAGGGCTCGGCCAAGGACGTGCGCCACGTGGTGATCGACCTCGCCGGCAGCGGGCTGAGCTACGAGGCGGGGGATTCGATCGGCATCGCGGCGCACAACGACCCCGAGCTGGTGGAGGCCACGCTGCGCGCGCTCGGCGCCACCGGCGAGGAGCGCGTGGCGTGCCCGGACGGCGAGGAGCGCAGCCTGCGCGAGGCGTTCGCGTCGCAGTACGACATCGCCCGCCCGATGGACCGCACCACCGACCTGCTGGCGATGACCGCGACGCACGCGCCGCACGCGGCCCAGCTCCGGCGGCTGTCGGATGGCGAGGACGTGGAGCCGGTGGACGCCGACCTGCTCGACCTGCTGGAGGCGTTCCCCTCGGCGCGGCCGTCCGCGGTGGACGTGGCGAAGTCGCTGCCGGCGCTCAAGCCGCGGCTGTACTCGATCGCCTCGTCGCTGAAGGCCACGCCCGGCCAGGTGCATCTGTGCGTCGGCGTGGTGCACGCCACAAGGCGCGGCCGGGTGCGGCCCGGCATCGCCAGCGCGTTCCTTGCGCATCGCGCCGCCGACCACGGTCCGATCCCGGTCAGCGTCACCACCAGCCATTTCCGGCTGCCCGCGGACACGTCCAGGCCGGTCATCATGTGCGGCCCCGGCACCGGCATCGCCCCGTTCCGCGCCTTCCTTCAGGAGCGCGCGGCGCTGGGCCTGAAGGGGCGCTCATGGCTGTTCTTCGGCGACCAGCACGCCGCGTCGGACTTCCTGTTCGAGGGCGAGCTGCGCGGCTGGCTGGCGGATGGCACGCTCGGGCGGCTCGACACCGCCTGGTCGCGCGACCAGGCGAGGAAGGTCTACGTCCAGGACCGCATGATGGAGCAGGGCGAGGATCTGTGGCGCTGGCTGCAGGACGGCGCGTCGTTCTACATCTGCGGCGACGCCACGCGCATGGCCAAGGACGTGGACGCGGCGCTGCGCCGCATCGCCATGGCGCAGGGCGGGCTCGACGAGGCGCAGGCGAAGGACTGGATCGTGGCGCTGGCGCGGCAGGGACGCTACCAGCGCGACGTTTACTGACGCGAGAGCCGGAGGCGGGCAGGGCCAGAGGCGCTGCCCGCCTCCGCCAGGGACAAGGCCCTTGACCTGCCTCATCGAAGCGTTGGGCGTCCAAGGGTCCTTGGCTGGCGAGGGGGAAGGCAGGCCTTGCGGACGGGTCGATGGTCCCGGCCGACGGCGTCAGCCGACGCGGACCGCCGCGCCCTCGATGGTTTTCGACGTGGCCAGGCCAGGCACCTGCACGGTGTAGGCGGTGCCCTTGCCGTGCACGGCCACGACCTTGACCACGGTGCCCGCCGTGAGCGTGCGCCCCCCGGCCCGCACCGCACGCACCAGCGTCGCACTGCCTGGCGCGCCACCGCCGCTGGCGGCCTGGCTGCCGGCTGCGGGAACCGGAGCAGGCGCCGGGCGCGGCGGGACCGGCGCGGCGGCAGGGCGGGGCGGCGCCGGCATGGGAGCGGCTGCCTTCGGCGCGGGGCTCGCGGGCTTGGCCGTGGCCTGGCCGAGGACGGTGCGAAGGGTGTCCCAGAGATCGCTCAGCTTCATCGTGGTGCTCCGACCCTTCTTGACGCCATGACGGTGTACAGACGCAGGAGAGTCGCGGCAAGCCATGGCCGGGCGGACAAGCAAGGTTGAGGCTCCGCCTCAAACTCCGCCAAAGGCAGGCCTTTGGAATCCACTTGTTCAAGTAAATCGCTGTCAGGAGGCCCTGGCCTTTGGCGGGTCCTGGCGTGGCTGCCCGAAGGTTCCGGCAGCCCATTTGGGCTGCTGGAACGGGCAGCGAAGGGAGAGGCCAGCCTTGCTTGCCGCCGTGCTTTCTTGCCCCCGCTCGCGCCCTGCGGCATAGCACCGCCATGTCCGCACGCGCAGAGCTTCGCGACTTCGAGCTGGCGCTGGTGACCCTGACGGGTGGCGCGCTGGCGCTCGCGGTGGCGCTCGGCACGGAGCGGTTCGCCGGGCTGGCGCCGTGCGCGCTGTGCCTGGTGGAGCGCTGGCCCTACCGCATCGTCGCGCTGCTCGGCCTGGCGGCGATGTTCCTGCGGCCGGGATGGTCGCGCCCGGTGCTGTGGCTCGCGGTCGGCGTCCTCGCGGTCGCGGCCGGACTCGGCGCCCTGCATGTCGGGGTGGAGTTCGGCTGGTGGCCCTCGCCGCTGCCGGAATGCGCCGCGCCCCGCCTATCGGGTGGCGGCGCCGCGCGGCTGCTCGCCAGCATGCCGGCCCGCCCGTCCAAGCCCTGCGACGACCCCACCTTCCTGATCCCCGGCGTGCCGGTGTCGATGGCCGCGTTCGGCGCGCTGTACGCCCTGGTGTTCGCGACCGGCCTCGCCATCTGCCTGTGGTGGAAACGGGAGCGGGGATCATGGACCAGCCGCTGGGCTTGAACACTGCCGCCGGCGCGCCCGCAACGCAGCGCGCGACGCGAGCCACGCCAGGCGCCCAGGACCGCCCGGAGCGCCGCTCCCTTCCCGGCGATCTCACGCCGCGCGAGGCGCTCGAGCGCATGATCCGCGTCGACCACGCGGGCGAGTACGGCGCCAAGCGCATCTACCAGGGCCAGCTCGCGGTGCTTGGCAACAGCGACAAGGCGGACATCCTGCGCCACATGCAGGCCCAGGAGCAGGTGCATCTCGATACCTTCGCCGGCCTGATCGCCACGCGCCGCGTGCGCCCGACGCTGCTGCTGCCGATCTGGCACGTCGCGGGCTGGGCGCTGGGGGCGGCGACCGCGGCGATGGGCGAGCGCGCGGCGATGGCCTGCACCGTGGCGGTGGAGGAGGCGATCGACGAGCACTACGCCGCCCAGCACGAATCCCTCGGCGACGACGAGGCCGGGTTGCGCGACACCATCGACGTGTTCCGCGAGGAGGAGCTTGAGCACCGCGACATCGGCCTGGAGAACGAGGCCGAGCTGACGCCGGGCTACAAGGTGCTGTGCGCGCTGATCAAGACCGGCTGCAAGGTGGCGATCGCGGTCAGCGAGCGGGTGTGAGCGCCGTGCCTGTGCCGTCCCGCCCGCCGCGCCCGCGTCCGCGCACGGCCTAGCCTTGGAGGACGCGATCCGGCCGCGGCGCGATGCCATGTCGCTCCCGGCCACGACCCTCCCGCCGGGTGGCGACGCTCCGGGTGATCCGGCGGCGTTTCACGCCGCGCCACGGGCGGGCGTCCGGCCAGCCTCCCATGCGCCCGCGGACGCCGCGCCCACGGCACTGTTCGTTCGCGAGATCGCCTGGCGGGAGCCGGCAGAGGCGTTCGCGCTCTGGGCCGGCAGCGACGGCCTGGCGTTCCTCGACAGCGCCGGCCCGGTCGGCGCTCGCAGTCGCCACAGCTACGTCTGCGTCGAGCCGTTCCGCACCCTGCGCTGCGGCGCCAACGGGCCGCCGGCGCCAGGCCGGGTGTCGCGCGGGAGCACCGTCGATGACGGGGTGAGCGTCGATGGCGTTGCCGTGGACGCCGACCCGTTCACCGCGCTGGAGGCGGAGCTGCGTCGCTTCCGCCTGCGGCCCGGCGCCGGGCCGCTGCCGTTCTGCGGCGGCGCGGTCGGCCTGCTCGGCTACGGGCTTGGCCGCTGGCTGGAGCGGCTGCCCTGCCGCCATCCGGACGACCTCGGCATCCCGGACGCGCATGTCGGCTTCTACGACCTGGTCCTGGGCTTCGACCGCGCCGGGCGCCGCGCCTGGGTGATGTCCTCGGGCTTTCCCGAAACCGACCCCGCCCGCCGCGCCGCCCGCGCCGCC
>CAXSES010000109.1:2166-8777 GCA_964236225.1 uncultured Acetobacteraceae bacterium | reverse complement strand
GCCGGTCCAGGGGGGCTCCCCCTGGCGGAGTTTGAGGCGGAGCCTCAACCTTGCTGTCCTTCGCTGGCCGCCCGGGCGCGGGTTGCGCGGCCCCTTCAGGTGTGGGATGGCGCTCTGCCGCGCCCGGCGCGTCCCGCGCCATGAGCCGCCAGGACACTTCGCATGCAGCACGAGACCCTGACCTACCAGGCCGACGGCCTGGCGATGCGCAGCCAGTTGTTCTTCGAGCCCGCGTCCGGCCCGCGCGCCGCGGTGCTGGTGTTCCCGGAGGCGTTCGGCCTGGGCGAGCATGCGATCAGCCGCGCCGAGCGTCTGGCGGCGCTGGGCTACGTGGCGCTGGCCTGCGACCTGCACGGCGAGGGCCACGTGGAGGACAACCTGGAGGCGGCGATCGGCCTGCTCAAGCCGCTGTTCGCCGACCCGTCCAAGACCCGCGCCCGCGCCAGGGGCGGCATGGACGCCCTGCTCGCCCGCCCCGAGGCGGACGGCGCGCGCCTGGCGGCGATCGGCTTCTGCTTCGGCGGCACGATGGCGCTGGAGCTGGCGCGCGGCGGCGCCGCGCTCAAGGCGGTGGTCGGCTTCCACAGCGGCCTCGGCACCGCGGCGCCCGCGTCGGACGCGAAGGCGATCCAGGCGCGCGTGCTGGTGTGCATCGGCGCCGACGACCCGATGATCCCCGCCGACCAGCGCGCGGCCTTCGAGGCCGAGATGCGCGGCGCCGGCGTGGACTGGCAGATGCACCTGTACGGCAACACCGTGCACAGCTTCACCAACCAGGGCGCCGCCAAGCGCAACATGCCCGACGCGATCCGCTACAGCCCGGAGGCCGACGCGCGCTCCTGGGCGTCGATGCAGGCGCTGTTCGGCGAGACGCTCGCCTGAAGAAAGGCCAGGAGCCCTGCCCCCCATGCCTGGAAGCGGGGCCCCCGCCAAAGGCTCGCCTTTGGAAATCACGACGAAAGGGGAGCCCCGAACGGATGCCGGTCCAGGGGGGCTCCCCCTGGCGGGGTCCAGGGGCAGAGCCCTGGCCTTGCTTGCTACGTGAGCCCCCGCGCCACCACCCCCAGCGCCGACGCCATTTCCGTGGGCACCAGCACAGTGACCCCGCGATCCTTGTTCATCTCGTACAACAGGTTCATCTGGCGCAGTTGCAGCGCGACCGGATTGCCCGCGTAGATCGCCGCGGCTTCCAGCACCTGGCGCGCGATCTCCTGCTCGGCCGAGGCGAGGGTGACGCGGGCGGACTTCTCCCGCTCCGCCTGCGCCTGGCGGCTCATCGCGTCCTGCAGGCTGGCGGGGATGGCGACGTCGCGTATCTCGACGGAGCGCACGCCGACGCCCCAGCCGCCCGTCTTGCCCGCGATCGTGACGCGAAGCTGCTCGTCGGCCGACCTGCGGTCCGACAGCAGGCGAGAGAGGTCCGACGCGCCGATCATCTCGCGCAGGCTGGTCTGGCTGACGCGCTCGATCGCCTCGGCGTAGCTGGCGATGTTGATCGCCGCCGCCCGCGGGTCCTCGACCTGCCAGAACACGATGGCGTCCACGCCCACGGCCACGGTGTCGCGGGTGAGCGCCTGCTCGGCGGTGATCGAGGTGGTCTGGATGCGCATGTCGATGCTGGTGGCGATGCTGTCGAGCACCGGCAGCAGGATGTAGAGCCCCGGGCCGCGCACCGCCTGGAACCGCCCGAGGCGGAGCACCACGACGCGCCGCCACTCCGGCGCCACCCGCACGGTGCGCAGCAGCAGCAGGACCAGCAGGACCGCGACGACGACCAGGACAGCGAGCACGGGCGAACCTCCTGGCCGGCGGCGGCCATGATGCGGGAGCGGGCAGGCAAGGATGAGGCTCCGCCCCGAACTCCGCCAGGGGCCGAACCCTCGAACCTCCCGCCCAGGTCGCGGAATCAAGGGGCCGCGGCTCCTCGCGGGTTTGGGCGGAGCCCGGCCCTGCCTCGCGCCTCGCGGGGTCCGCAACCCGGTCTCAGGCCTGGATTCTGTCCAGGGTGGCGGCGGACGCCCCGGCCATGTTGTTGGACAGCAGGTAGCGCGGCGCCGTCGCCATCCAGTGCTTGAGGGTGATCTCCTCGAACCTGCCGGCATCCCAGGTCTGGACGATCTCCAGGTCCTCGTCGCCGGTGTTGAGGATGCCGTGCCCGTAGCCGGCGGGGATGTAGGCGGTGTCGCCCGCCTTGACGTCCGAGGTCCGGTTGCGCCCGCCAGAGCCGAACATCGCGACCTGGCCGCGTCCCTTGAGGTAGAAGTGGAACTCGTTGGCGTTCGGGTTCCAGTGCAGCTCCTTCATCTGCCCCGGCCTGATGACCATCAGGCCGCCCGACATGCTGGTCGAGATCGGCCACTCGTCGACCGTGGCGAGATGGAAGCTGCCGCCCTCGAAGTCGCGCACCGCCCGCGGGTCGCGCAGCAGGCTGAACTTGTGGGTGGACTCGCGCGGCCAGGGCGAGTCCCTCGCCTCGGAGACCGGGATCACCGGGCCGGCCTGGATGTAGGCCTCGCCCTTCGGGAAGGCGTCGAACGCCGCCATGTCGAGGCCGAAATTCTTCGCCAGCATGGCCTTCGGCGTCACGTCCACCCAGTCGGTGATCGAGAAGGTGCCGTGCTCGGAGAACGCGCCGTTGTCGAAGGACAGGATGAAGTGGCAGGGCGCGTCGCCGACCGTCTGGATCGAGTGGCCGTGCCCCTTTGGGAACAGCCAGAGGTCGCCCGGCTTGTAGTTGTTGAACTCTGTCTGCCCGGACGGGTCGAGCACTGTGGTCTGGCATTGGCCGTCGATCACGTAGGCCCACTCCGCAGCGATCGCGTGCCAATGCAGCTCGCGCGACGCGCCGGGGTTGAGGAACATGTGGACGCCGGCCAGGCCCTTCATGATCGGGAGCTGGTGCTCCGTCGACTCCTTGGCCCAGCCCCCCGAGGTGATCTTTGGCTTGGACCCGTCCAGAGAGCGGGTGAACTCCGGCATCTCGCCCACGTCCTGGGGATTGTGGTAGGCGACCGCGGCGCCGGGCTGGAGCTGCTGGACTTGGCGGCCGAACCCTCCCTCGCCCGGCTGGCCCTTGTCGTCCGCCGACGCTGCGCCGGTCAGCGCCACGAGGCTGCCGGCGGTGAGCGCCGCGGTGCCGAGGAACGCGCGTCTGCTGTTGTCCATGTCGCCATCCTTGCAACGATTTCACACCGTCCCCGCACGCTGGCAGCGGATGGGGGGTTGCGCAAGACGACGGACCGGGCGCGATCCCGGCGATCAGATCAGATCCGGCCCGTCGCCGCCGCCAACGTCACCGCCAGACGATCGCCCAGGCTCCTCGGCCCCGCCTCGTCCCCTCCGCCGCGCCGCAGGTCACGCCGCGCCAGCACCGCCGGCAGCACCGCCGCCATCGCGCGCCGCGGCGGCCGCGCCGCCGCGCCCCGGCGCAGCAGCGCCTGTCCCTCCGCGGCCAGCACCTCGCGCACTCCGTCCATCCCGGGCGCGCCCGGCGTCGCGATCACGGAGTCGCGATCCAGGCCGTGTCGCGCCAGCACGTCCTCAGGCAGCAGGCAGCGCCCCTGCCGCGCGAGCGCCGCGACGCTGCGCAGCATCCCCGCCACGCCATAGGCCGCGCCCAGCGCCCGGGCCGCGTCGCCCAGCGCAAGGTCTTCCACCACGCCTCCGCCTTCCACAACGCCCAGGCCTTCCACAACGCCTGCCCCCTCCATCCCGCCCAGGCCCCCCACCACGCCCGCGCCTTCCACAGCGCCCAGGCACCGCGCCGCCTCCGCCGCCAGCCCGCCCGCGCCGGCCAGCGCATGGTCGCGCCAGGCGTCCAGAGTCGGGATCGCGTCGTCCGCCTCGACCTCGCGCGCCTCCACCAGCGCCAGCAGCGCCGCGCGATCGAGCACGCCGGCCTCGATCGCGTCCAGCAGCGGCGAGGTCACCTCGTGGCTGCGGCGCGCGCCCTCGACCACCTCGCGCCACCACTGCAGCCGGATCAGCGCCAGCATCGGCACCGATGCGACCTCGCGCGCCCGCGCCAGCTCGTGGTTGAACGCGTACAGCACGAACAGCCTCTCGCGCAGCGCCTCGGGCGCGAACAGCGCGCACAGGAAGCGGTCTGGATCGTGGCGGCGCACCAGAGCGCCGAGAGGGGACAGCATCCGACGCAGATGGCCGGGGAAGGCGGGCGGCGCAACAGAGGCTCGTGCCTGAAAGGCCGGGGCTTCCTGCGGGCCCGGGCAGCGTCTGGCTTTCCCGCCCCGGAACCAACGCTCGCGGCAGCGTTACTACAGGCAGGCGTGCGGCGCCCGGCCCCGCGCCGCCGACCCTAGCCGGCTTTCCAGAACGGAGACGCACCATGGCGTTCGACCTTCCCGCCCTTCCGTACGACAAGAGCGCGCTCGCAGCGCAGGGCATGTGCCAGGAGACCCTGGAGCTGCACCACGACAAGCACCACCAGGCCTATGTCACCGCGCTCAACGGCTTCGTGGAGAAGGACCCGCAGCTGCAGGGCAAGTCGCTCGACGAGATCGTCAGGCTCGCCAACGGCAAGCCGGAGATGGCGCCGGTGTTCAACAACGCCGGGCAGCACTGGAACCACATCCTGTTCTGGCAGAACATGAGCCCGAAGGGCGGCGGCATTCCCGGCCGCCTGGAGCAGAAGCTCACCGAGGATTTCGGCGGAGTGGACAGGTTCAAGGAGGCGTTCAAGACCGCGGCGACTACGCAGTTCGGCTCTGGCTGGGCGTGGCTGGTGGCGGGCGGCGACGGCAAGCTGAAGGTCACCAAGACCCCGAACGGGTCGAATCCGCTGGCGACCGGCGAGGGCACGGCGCTGCTCGGCATCGACGTGTGGGAGCACAGCTACTACCTGGATTTCCGCAACCGCCGGCCGGACTACGTCACCAACTGGATGGACAAGATCGCCAACTACGAATTCGCCGAAAGCCAGCTCGCCAGCGCCTGAGATCGCCAACGGCCCTCGCGCGGAACCGCCCAGGCAAGCAAGGTTGAGGCTCTGCCTCAAACTCCGCCAAAGGCGAGCCTTTGGAATCCACTCCTTAAGTAAGGCCGGTCCAGGGGCGGCTCGCCCCTGGCGGGTCTGGGCAAAGCTCAGACTTGCTTCCTGACAGGTCGCCAGGAACCCGCCTCTAGCGGCCGCAGACCTGTCGGGTATAGGCATCCTCCGCCCCGTTCTGCGGCAGGATCGAGCGGCAGAAATACGGCACCGAGGACTGCACCTGTCCCGCAGGGTTGTCGCGTATCGCGTCCGGCCGGGGTGGCGCTGGCGGCGTCGGCAACTCCACGCGCGCCTGCTCCGTGCGCGGACGTGCCAGGGGCGCCGCGTCGCCCCGCGTGCGGCGCGTGCGCTGCGGCACCGTGACCATCGTCCCGGCCGGCCACGGCCCCCGCGCATCGATCGCGGGGTTCAACGAGCGGAACAGCGCCTCCACCATCGCGTCGTCTTGGCCCCAGATGCGGCGCAGCAGCACCGATGCGGTGTCTCGCGCCCGGGCGGCATGCAACACGACCGCCCCGTCGTAACGCGGCACGGCCGCCTTCGGGGAGCCGGTCGCGGCAGGAGGCACGGCGGCGGACGAGGGCGACGCAAGCGGCTCGCCGGACGGGGGCACCGCGGCGCCCGACACCGGCGCGCCAGCCTGCGCCGCGTCGGCGACGGCCCGCGGCGCCGATGCCGCGGGCGCCTCGGCGATGCGGGGCTGCGCGGGCCAGGCTGCCGGAAGCGGCAGCACCGGCGGCGCGAGGTCCGGCACCCCGGCGCTGCCCCCCGCCCGGATCACGACCGGCGCGGCCGAGGCCAGCAGGGGCGCGGCGAGGCGCGGCGGCGCGTCCGGCGTGGCAAGCGCCGGCGCCACCGGAGCCGGGTCGAGCGGCAGGGGCCGCGCCGTCACCGCGGCCATCTCCGGGGCGGCGATGCGAGGCACGACCGGCAAGGCCGGGAGCGTCGCCGGGACCGGGCGCGGGACGACGGGAACGGGAGCCAGCGCGATGCGGGCCGGCGGAGCTGGCGGGGGCGGCGCGGCCGGTTGCGGGACGGCCGCGACCAAGCCCGGAGGTCCCGCTGGCCGGTCCGCCGCCCCGTGCGGCGCGGGGGCGGAGTCGAGGGACGAGGGCGTGCCGAACCGTCCTGCTCCGGCGAACAGGGCCGCGTCGGGACCTTCCGGCGTCGCTGCCGGCAGCGAGGCGCCGGCGGGGCCCGCCGCCCCGCCGTCGGACGGCGCGAGGAAGGCGGGCGTCCAGTCATGCGCCGCCAGACCCAGCCCTGCCCCGGCGGCAAGCACGCCACCCGTCGCGCCGAGCAGCGCGCAGATCACCGGGCTCGACAGCCGCCCGCTGCGACGCGGGATCGGCTGGCGCGCCGCGCGCACCACCGCCGGCGTGACCATGCGCCGGCGCCGGCGAGCCGTGAGCGCGAGGCAGTCGTCGACGAGCCGGTCGATGCGGCCGGGGTTGCCGCCGCAGCGCGCCAGGATCTCGCCCACCGCGGCGGCCGACAGGGTGCGCTCCAGGCTGGCGCCCGCGGCGGCGAAGCGGTGGGCGAGGTACTCCCGGCCCTGGCGCGGCGTCAGCGGCGGGATGCGCAGCGACACAGGCGCCGCAGG
>CAXSES010000109.1:0-2066 GCA_964236225.1 uncultured Acetobacteraceae bacterium | reverse complement strand
CCGCAGGACCTGCCCCGCTTGGCGCGGCCAGGCGGCGCTCCAGCCCGGCGTCGCCGATCAGCACGACCTGCAGCAGCGCGAGGTCACGCGCCGGCGGACACGCCAGCGACGCCAGCAGCAGCAGGGACTCGGTCGGCCAGGTTCCGGCGTCGTCCACCACCACCGCAAGCGCGGGCTCCGCCCGCGTCCCGGCGGCCACGCGCCTGCCTGCCTGCGCCGCGGCGCGCAGCATCTCCAGCCCCGCCGCCTCCAGCTCCCCCGCTTCCAGCCCTGCCACCTCCGGCCACGACACGTTCGGCCCTGACAGGTACGGCTCCCGCGCGCCCTCGCCAGCGTGCTGCAGCGCAGCCTGGCGGCGGTGCGGCACGGCGCGTCCGGGCGCCGAGGAGTCCGGCCCGGCAGGATCGAAGGCGGCCGCACCGGAGGCGTCCGGGCCGAAGGCGGCCAGCCCCGGCGCGAGCCGATCCGGGTCGATCCGAAGCAGCGGCGCGAGCCGCTGCAGCAGGGCCGTGCCGCCGAGGCCACCGAGCCGCGCGATCTCGTCGACCACCAGGCCGCGGCCGCGCAGCGCGTCGGCAAGCGCCGTGGTCACCAGGGTTCGGCCCGACCCCGCGTCGCCGGCGACCAGCACCAGCGCCGCGCCGCACCCGAGCGCGTTCAGGGCGGCCGAGACCGCGTCCTCCTGCGGGAGGGTGAGCAACAGGTCGCCGCCGACCGGCGCCGCGAAGGGTGGGCCGAGGAAGCAGAACTCGTCCGGGTCGTGGCGATCAGACTGGTCCATGGGCTGTCCTGTCCATGCCCCCGCAGGGACGGACGCTGCCGAAGCGTTGATCCGGACGAAGCCGGCCCACGCGTCGCAGCATGTCGAGGCCGTCCTGGCCCGAACCCGCACGCAATCCCGTCACGCCCGGTCCCGCAAGGCCGGACCACCTGCGCACGACCGGCCCGTTCTAGCCGGCCACGTGCTCGAAGCGCATCTGATACTCGCAGGGGCCGCCCGCGATGCGGCCGGTGAACACCATCGCGGCGAACCGGCCGGTCAGATGCACGCTCCCCGACGCAAGGTCCACGCCGTCATCGGCCCCGAGCAGGCCGGACAGGTCGGGGTTGCGCGCGTCGCGGTAGGTCAGGGCCCGGTCGCGCACCACGATCTCGCCGGTGCCGCCGGCGTTGCAGTCGCCGTGGAACGCGGTGAGGATCGACAGCCCGGCATAGCGGCCGTCCTCCACCCCGGCTTGCGCCATGACCGGCGGCGTGGCCGAGACCGGCGTCGCGGTCGCTGGCCCCGCAGCCGTGACGGCGCGGCCAGGGAAGGGACCGGACGCCGTCGGCGTGCCGCAGCCGCACAGGGCCAGCACCGCCGCGAGCACGGCCCGGCTGCGGCCATGCCGACCCGGGGCGGGGTCGCGGCGTCGAGGCAGCAGGGTGTTCAGGAGGCCTTGACCACGGGCTTGGTGTCGTTGGCCGGCGTGGGGACGTAGACGCCGGTGATGGTGTCGCGCAGAACCGTGACCCGCACGTTCGGCGCGATCTCGACCTCGATCTCGCGCACGCCCTCGCGCACCCGCGTCACAGTGGCGAGGATGCCGCCCGAGGTGACGACGCGGTCGTTGCGCTTGAGCCCGCCGAGCTGCGCCTTGAGCGTCTTGGCCGCCTGCTGCTGCGGCCGGAGCAGCAGGAACCAGAACACCACGAACACCAGCACGATCGGCAGGAACTGCAGCACCTGGGCGTTGCCGAAGAGTCCCGACAGCCCCCCGGCATCCTGCGCGTGGGCCGGCGGGATCAGCAGGTCGAGCAGGCTCATGGCAGGGGCTTTCGGGTGACAGAGGTTCGTGCTGCGAAAGTCTGGGTTGTCGAGTTGCGCCGGGGACCATAGGTTCCGCCACCCCCGCGTCAATACACATCGCGCGGCCCTTGCACGCCCGGCCGCAGACGTCCCGCCGTCGCGAGGCCGCCTGTCCCGCAACCGCCTGCCCGGATCGCCGCCATGCCCGACACCGTGCAAGCCGCCCCTGCCGACAGCGACGTCAGGACTGGCGCCCACACCGACATCAGGACTGGCG
>CAXSES010000108.1:0-8796 GCA_964236225.1 uncultured Acetobacteraceae bacterium | reverse complement strand
CAATGCCTGGAAGCGGGGACCCCGCCAAAGGCTCGCCTTTGGAAACCAACACTTAGAGCATGATTGCTTCAGGTTGGATCAGCAGCGGACCAGTCCAGGTAATGCATAGTAAGCCTGGTGCCAAAACCGACAGTCAACCTTAGGCAATCTTGCTCTAAGTAAGGCCGGTCCAGGGGGGCTCCCCCTGGCGGGGTCCAGGGGCAGAGCCCCTGGCCTTGCCTGCCTGAACGCCCGTCGCATTCGGCCATTGCCATCACTCAAGGAACGGACTCCGGAGGCTCGCCCCTGGCCGAGTTCGAGGCGGGGCCTCGACCTTGCCTGCCGCCTACCGCCACCGCGCCAGGTAGAACCGAGGCAGCTCGTCCGCGAACGGCTGGAACACCAGGTCGCGGGTGAACCCGTAATTCGTGACGTAGGTGGTGAGCGGCACCCAGTAAGCCTGCTCGGTGATGCGGCGGATCGCGGACGCGTAGGCCTGGCGCCGCGTGTCGGGGTCGGCCGCCGCGTCGCCCTCTGCCACCAGCGCCTCCAGCGCCGGGTCGCGCGCGTAGTCCTGCGGCCCGCCGCCGAAGAACTGCGACAGCACGGCGGCCACGTCGTTGATCGAGTAGGAGCCCCAGCTTGCCAGCGACAGCGGGGTGTCGCCGTCCAGCGACGCGCCGACCGCCTCGTTGGCCGGGAGCTGCATCACCGTGGCGTCGATCCCCACCCGCTGCAGGTCCTGCTGGATCAGCGCGGCCGACGCCGGCAGCCCCGCCGCGAACAGCCGCGTGGCGAAGCCGCCGGCCAGCCCCGCCTTCGCCAGCGCCGCCTTCGCCGCGGCGACGTCGTGGGGCATCACGACCGCGGCGCTCTGGTCGCAGCCGAACTGCGTCGGGTAGCAGGGCGCGCGCAGGGGGCGGCCCGCGCCGCCGGTGGCAAGCCGGGAGAACGCGTCGCGGTCGATGGCGGCGGCCAGCGCCTGCCTGACCTCGAGCCGCGTCAGCGGGTTGCCCGCGCCGGTCCGCCCGGCGGCGTCGAGGGCGAGGAAGCCGAAGCGCATGCTGTCCGCGCGCACCGATTGCAGCCCTGGCGTGCGGTCGATCGCGTCCAGCGCGTCGGCCCCGAACTGCCAGATCCAGTCCGCGCGCCCGTCCAGCAGCGCGGCCACCTCGCCGCCGGCCGGCACGGTGCGGATGCTCAGGGCGCCGATCGCAGGCCTCCCCTTCGGCCCGGCGAAATAGCCGTCCCAGCGCTCCAGCTCCAGGCCGTCCGCCGCCACGGACGCGATCCGGTACGGCCCCGTGCCCACGGGCGCTGCGGCGTAGCCGGCCGGCCCGACGCGCTCGCGATAGGCGTGGGGCAGGATGGGCAGCACCGCGGCGATGGTTTCCAGCGCCGCCGCATACGGGTGGCGCAGCACCACGCGCACGTGCGTCGCGTCGATCCGCTCGGCGTGGTCGAGGAACGCCGTGTTCCCGGGCACCGCCACCGCTGGGTCGCGCGCCACGCTGTTGACCGTGTAGACGACGTCGTCCGCGTCGAACGGGTCGCCGTTGTGGAACCGCACCGACTCGCGCAGGGTGAACTCCAGAGTCACCGGGTCCACCTGCCGCCACGCCGTCGCCAGCAGCGGCTTCATCGCCAGCGTGTTCGGGTCCGCGTACACCAGGGTGTCCCAGCACTCCTGCGCCACCACCAGCCCGGAACGGAGCTGGTTGCGGTAAGGGTCGGGGTTGGCGATCGAGTCGCGCCAGACGATGCGCAGCCGGTTCGCCTCGCGCTGCGCCCGCGCCGGCTGCGCCATCAGCGCGAGCAGCAGCGTGGCCCAGGCGGCGCTGCGCACAAGCCCCCACGCGCCCCAACGCTCCGGCCCTCGACGCCGCCCGTGCATCGCATCCACCACCACGCCCGCGCCGAAGCTGGGGACGCAGGCGGCGCTTGGCCAGAGTACCGACGGCCCTTGAGCGCGACGGGTCAGGCAAGGAAGGTTGAGGCTCCGCCTCAAACTCCGCCAGGGGGAGCCCCCCTGGACCGGCTCACCTTGAGTTGCGCCGGGTCCAGGGGCGGCTCGCCCCTGGCGGGTCTGGGCGGAGCCCAGCCTTGCTTGCCTGACAGGTCAACGCATGGAGCCACTGGTATAAGACATGGACACCGCGCGCCGCGCGGACATACAGACGAGCCACCCAACGTCGCGCGCGAAGGATGCCGCCATGACCCGCTCGAAGGCGCGCCGCGCCCTCCCGACGCCCGCCGTCCCGCGTCTCCGCGCCGCGCTGGCCGTGGCGGCCTTCGCCGGGCCTGGCCTGGCGCCCGCCGTCGCCGCGGCCCACGCCGTGCTCGTGGCCAGCGTGCCGGCCACGGGCGGCAGCGTGGACGCCGGCCCCGTCGCCGTCACCCTGCGCTACAACAGCCGCATCGACCGCGGCCGCTCCAAGATCACGCTGCTCCGCCCCGACAGCACGGCCGAGCGCCTCGCGGTGGCGGCCGACGGGCCCGCCGACCAGCTCGGCGCCGCCGCGACCCTGGCGCCGGGCGCCTATACCCTGCGCTGGCAGGTGCTCGCCACCGACGGCCACATCACCCGGGGCGACGTGCCCTTCACCGTGACCCCGCCCGGCGCCGCGCCGGACGCCGGCCCCGCAGCGGCGCGGACCGCCGGGAACTAGCGGCCATGTCCCTGCTCGTCGACCTGTTCGGCTATCTCGGCATCGTGCTGCACGGCCTGACCATCACCGCGCAGTCCCTTGCGGTCGGCGGCGCGCTGTTCCTCCTCGCCGTGGCCCGGCCGTTCGCCGCCACCGCGGCCGGCAGCGCGTCGGCCGGCGCCGTCGCCGTGGGCGCCGCGCTCGACATCGCCGGCCCGGTCCCCGGCAGCCGCGAGGCCGTCTCGCGCCGCGCCGGGCGCGCGAGCGCGCCGGCCGCCCTGCCGCCCGGCCCGGCCATCCGCCGCGCCGCCGCGCGCATCGCGGCCTGGAGCGCGCTGGCCCTGGTGCTGTGCGACGGCCTCAACCTGGCCATGCAGTCCGCCGTGCTGATGGACACGCTCGGCATCGGCCTGCCCGACGCGCTCGGCGCCGACTACGCGCTGGCCGGCCTGGTCAAGATCGCCGCCGCCGGGCTGCTGGCGGCGCTGCTGTTCCTGCCGCGGCGCACCCCGGCGGCGATCCTGCTGGCGCTGTGCGCGGTGGAGCTGGCGGCGGCCACCATGACCACCCACGCCGCCGCCCGGCTGTCCGGCAACGCCGTGCTGCTCGGCGTGGAGTTCCTCCACCAGCTCGGCGCGGCGGCGTGGATCGGCGCGATCCCGTGCTTCGTGATGGCGCTCAACCGCGTCGACGACCTCGCAGGATGGCGCTGGATCGGCCCGCGCTTCTCCCTGATCTCTCTGGCCGGCGTCGGCTGCATCCTGGCCTCCGGCATCACCATGGGCGCGTTCTACATCGGCTCGTGGTCGGGGCTGTACGGCACCGCCTACGGCGTCATGGTGTGCGCCAAGGTCGCGATGTTCCTCATGCTGCTCGGGCTGGGGTACGCCAATTCCCGCGTCACCGCGCGCCTGGCCCGCGGCGACCGCTCCGCCGCCGTGCCGCGCATGAAGCGCTTCGCCGAGGTCGAGATCGGCATCGGCGTCACGATCTTCTTCACCGCCGCCTCGCTGACCTCGGTGCCGCCGGCGATCGACCTCGTCCAGGACCGCGTCACCCTGCACGAGATCGTCGAGCGCAACACGCCGCGATGGCCCGTGCTGCGCTCGCCCGACCACGACCGCCTCGCGATCCCTGCGCTCCAGCAGAAGCTCGACGCGGAGGCAGCGGAGCACGCCGCCCGGCCGCTGCCCGCGTTCGTGGAGGGCGGCGGCGAGCTGCCGCCGCGCAACGCGGACGACATCCTGTGGTCCGAGTACAACCACCACTGGTCTGGCCTCTTCATCCTCGCCATCGGCCTGCTCGCCCTGGTCGAGCGGGCCGGGGCGCGCTGGGCGCGGCACTGGCCGCTGCTGTTCCTCGGGCTGGGCGGGTTCCTGCTCGTGCGCTCCGACCCGGAGGTGTGGCCGATCGGCGCGATCGGCTGGTTCGACGCCTTCCGCGACGTCGAGGTGGTCCAGCACCGCCTGTTCGTCCTGGTGATCGTCGTCTTCGCCCTGTTCGAGTGGGCGGTGCGCACGGGGCGCCTGCGCGCGCGGCGGGCCGCCCTGGTGTTCCCGCTGATGTGCGCCGCCGGCTCCGCGCTGCTGTTCACCCACAGCCACGCCATCGCCAACGTGCGCGACCAGCTCCTGATCGAGCTGACCCACACGCCGATCGCGCTCGGCGGCATCGTCGCCGGCTGGTCGCGCTGGCTCCAGCTTCGGCTGCCGCCGGGGCGCACCACGCGCATTGCCGGCTGGGTGTGGCCGGCGTGCTTCGTGCTGATCGGCGTGGCGCTGCTGCTCTACCGCGAAGCCTGAGGCCGCGACCGGCGGGAATGGGGGCCGAAGGGGGCGCAGGCAAGGTTGAGGCTCTGCCTCAAGCTCCGCCAGGGGCGAGCCGCCCCTGGACCGGCCCGACCTAGGCAAGGCGGGTTCTTGCCGCCCGCGCCGGGCTGGCCTCGCTCCGGGCGGCGGCCTTTGATCCGCCGCGCCCGCCGGCCATGATGCGCCCTCCGCGCCACGGCGCACGCCCCCGACACGGACGGCCCCAGACCCCATGTCCAGCCAGCTCCCGCATCTGCTCCTCGTCATCGCGGCGCTGCTGGTCGTGATCAGCGCCGTGCAGCCGCTCGCACGCCGCCTGGCGCTGTCGGACAGCGTGCTGCTCGCCGTGGTCGGCACGCTGATCGGGGCCGCCGCCGTGTTCGTGCTCAAGGCGCCCCGCGTCACCGCCTTCGACGGCGTCGCCCGCGCCCTGGTGCACCTGCCGATCGGCGCGGAGGCGTTCCTGTTCGTCTTCCTGCCGCTGCTGGTGTTCCACGGCGCGCTGTCCATCGACGTGCGCCGCCTCGCCCGCGACGCAGCGCCGGTGCTGATGATGGCGGTCGTCGCCGTGCTGGTGAGCACAGCGGCGGTCGGCTTCGCGATCGCGCCGCTCACCACCATGCCGCTCGCCGCCTGCCTGATGCTCGGCGCCATCGTCGCGACCACGGACCCGTCCGCCGTGGTCGCCGTGTTCCGCGACATCGGCGCAGACAGCCGCCTCACCCGGCTCGTGGAGGGCGAGAGCCTGCTCAACGACGCCGCCGCCATCTCGATCTTCACCATCCTGCTCACCGAGCTGACCCAGCACCACCTGCCCAACATCGCGGGCGCCGCCTGGACCCTGGCTTCCTCGCTGGCCGGCGGGCTTGCGATCGGCTTCGCGATGGCCAGGCTCACCCTCTACGCCGTGCCGCTGCTCGGCGGCAGCCGCGCGGCCGAGGTCACGCTGACCCTGGCGCTGCCGTATGTCGCCTACATCACCTGCGGCGAGTTCCTCGGCGCCTCCGGCGTGGTCGCCGCCGCCAGCGCCGGCCTCACCGTGAGCGCCATAGGGCCCTCCACCTTCCGGCCGCACTCCTGGACGTTCCTCACCGACATCTGGGCGCAGCTCGCCTTCTGGGCCAGCTCGATGGTGTTCATCCTCGCCTCGATGCTGGTGCCGAAGCTGATGATCGGCATCACCGCGCACGACCTGGCGCTTCTGGCGGTGGTGATCGGGGCCGCGTTCGCCGCCCGCGCGGTGGTGCTGTTCGGCCTGCTGCCGCTGCTCACCCGCCTGGGCCTGTGCCAGCGCGTGCCCAACCCGTTCAAGGTCACCATGCTCTGGGGCGGCCTGCGCGGCGCCATCACGCTGGCGCTCGCGCTCTCGGTCACGGAGAACCGCGCGGTCCCGTCCGAGGTGCAGCACCTCGTCGCCATCCTCGCCACCGGCTTCGTGATGGTCTCCCTGCTCGCCGGCGGCACCACGCTCGGCCTGCTGGTCGGCTGGCTCAGGCTCGACCGCCTGCCCGCCATCGACCAGGCGCTGCGCCACCAGGTCGTGGCCATCGGCCTCGGCGAGGCGCGCGACCGGCTGCGCCAGAGCGCCGCGGAGCTGGGCTTCGCCAAGCCGGTGATCCACCGCGTGCTGGAGCGCTTCCACGCCCGCATCGAGCGGGAAACCGAGGCCAACGAGTTCGACGCGGCGATCACCGACCGAGACCGCATCACGCTCGGCCTCATCACGCTGGCCTCGCAGGAGCGCTCCGTGCTGCTGGACATGTTCAAGGACCGCGCCCTGCCGCGCCCGATCATGGAGCACCTGCTGTGGACCGCGGAGAGCATGATCGACGGCGCGCGCTCCGGCGGCAGGCTCGGCTACATCCGCGCGGCGCGCCGGCGGCTGCGCCCAGGGCTGCGCTTCGCCTTCGCGCAGTGGCTGCACCGCTCCGCGCGCATCGACGCGCCGCTGGTGAACCGCCTCGCCGAACGCTTCGAGACCCTGCTGCTGATGCGCCTGGTGTCCTCCTCGCTGCTGCGCTTCATGCGCCGCCGCATGGAGCCCGTGCTCGGCCAGCGCGTCACCGAGATCGTCGCCGACATCGCGGAGCGCCGGCGCGAGCTGATGGAGGACGCGGCGGAGACCCTGCGCGTGCAGTATCCCGGCTACGCCGAGGCGCTGGAGCTGCGCGTGCTGCGCCTGATCGCCGTGCGCATGGAGACAGACGCCTACGACACGATGCGCCGCGACTCGCTGATCGGCGACGAGCTGCACGAGGAGCTGCTGCGCACCCTGGAGGGAAGGCGCGACCACCTCTCGCGCCCGCTGAAGTTCAGCCTGCAGAGCGGCCTCGACACCCGGCTGCGCGAGATCCCGCTGCTGTCCGGGCTGCAGGACGCGGTGCTGCACGACGTGGCGATGAACGTCACCGTGCGCTTCGTGGTGCCGGGCGAGCCGATCGTGCGCCGGGGCCGGCGCGCCCGCTCGGTGTACTTCATCAGCTCAGGCAGCGTCGACGTGACCGGCGACGGCGCCACCACGACGCTGGGCCGCGGCGAGTTCTTCGGCGCGACCGAGATCCTGGAGGACAGCCGGCGCCGCAACACCGCCCGCGCCCACACCTTCAGCCACCTGATGGAGCTGCGCGGCGCGGAGTTCCGCCGCCTGGTCGACGAGAACCCGCAGCTCCTCGCCCGCCTCGCCGCGCTGCGCGCCCGGCGCGGCGCGCCCGAACCCGGGATCGCCGGGGACGCGCCCGCCGGGCTGCTCGGCTTCGAGCCGGCGCCGGCGCAGCCCGGGCAGGCATGAGCCGTCCCGCCCGGCGGCACGGCGCGCGGGGCCTGTCCGCGCAGGCAAGGCTGGGCTCTGCCCAGACCCGCCAGGGGCGAGCCGCCCCTGGACCCGCCTTATCTAAGTATTGGATTCCAAAGGCGAGCCTTTGGCGGGGTCCCGCCTTGAAGCACGGGGGCAGAGCCCCTGGCCTTGCCTGCTGAACCGGTCATCGCACTTGGCCGCTGCTGTTAGGGAAATCCCAACGTCTCCCGCGCATCCTGCGCCGGCCGCCAAGACGGCGGCTGGCCGTTGCGGGGGCGCGGATGAGGTGCAGGACGGCCCGGGCGGATGACGGCCCTGCATTCCAGCCGGGGAACTTCCCGCCCGCCGCCCTGCGGCTGTGCACCGCCCTCCTGCTCGCCCTCGCCGCCTACGACCTCGCCTTCCTCGCCATGGCGGCCTGGCGCAGCGGGAACCAGCGTTTCGGCGACTTCTTCGCGCTCTGGTCCTTTGCGGGCTATGCCTCGGAGCACGGCGCCGACGCCCTCTACGACCCTGCGGCGCTGCACAGCTTCCAGCGGCGGCTCGATCCCGGCTTCGACCTCGGCTACTACTCCCTCGGCTACCCGCCCAGCATGCTGCTCCTGCTCTGGCCGCTGTGGCGCCTGAAGCTGGCGGCGGCTTTCCTCGCCTGGATCGGGCTCACCGGGCTGCTCTACGCGGCCGCCACGCTCGGACGCGACTGGCGCTCGCGGTGCGGCCTCGCGCTGCTGGTGGCGCCCGCCACGCTGATCCAGGTCGATTTCGGGCAGACCGGCTTCCTGTCCGCCGCTCTGCTGCTGGCCGGGTTGCAGCAGGCCCGCGCGCGCCCGATCCTCGCCGGAGTCCTGTTCGGCGTGCTGACGTGCAAGCCGCAGCTCGGCCTGCTGGTGCCGGTGGCGCTGGTCGCCGCCGGACTGTGGCGCTGCGCCGCCGCGGCGTGCGCCACCCTGGCGCTGCTGGTCATTGCCAGCAGCGCCCTCCTCGGCCCGTCGGCCTGGCTGCAATGGGCCGACGCCGCGCCACGCTACTGGGCGATGTTCTCGGCCAATCGCGGTCCGCTCGACCACCTGATGCCCACGGTGGGCGCGACGCTGCTCTGGTTCGGCCCGGCCGACGCCGTCGTCCAGGCGGCGCAGCTCGCGGTGGCGCTCGCCGTCGTCGCCGCACTCTGGGCCGGCGTGCGGCGAGCCGGCATCGAGCACGCGGCCACGGCGCTGCCGGTGGCAGCCTTCCTGGTCACGCCGTACGCCTTTGCCTACGACCTGCCGATGCTGACCGCCGGCGTGGTGCTCTACGTCCGCCGTCACGGCGCGCAGGCCTCGGCCCGCGAGATCGCTGTCGCCGCCCTGGCGATCTGCATGCCGATCGAGATGCTCATGCCGAATGCCCCGCCGCTGGAAGCGCCCCTGGTCGCTGCCCTGTTTACCCTGATGACTCACCGTGCCTTGACGCTCCCGCGCCGTCCGGGTGCGTTCGTCGACCTGTCGGCAAGCGAGGCCGGACCCCGCCCACCGCCTGGAAGCGCGGAGCCGCCCCTGGATCGGCGCCTTGCCTAATACCAACGGCC
>CAXSES010000107.1:0-8873 GCA_964236225.1 uncultured Acetobacteraceae bacterium | reverse complement strand
AGCAAGGTTGAGGCTCTGCCTCAAACTCCGCCAAAGGCAGGCCTTTGGAGTCCAACACTTAAGTAAAGCCGGTCCAGGGGCGGCTCGCCCCTGGCGGGTCTGGGCAGAGCCCAGCCTTGCTTCCTGAAAGGTCAACACATCGGGCCGTCGATACAAGGAGCAAAGCCAAGGCTCCGGAAGCGGGGCCCGCCAGGGCAGCGCCCCTGGACCGGCGCACATGGGAGGCGGCGGCACACCGGATGGTCCGTGCCGCAGATCCGAGAAAGGATTTCCGGCAACGACCCCTTCGGCCCGGCCTACTTCGTGACAGTGACGCCCTTCCAGAATGCGACCCGGCCCCTGATCTCGGCCGCCGCCGCCTTCGGCTCCGGATAGAACCAGGCCGCGTTCTCGTTCGACGCGCCGTCCACCGCAAGGCTGTGGTAGCGCGCCGTGCCCTTCCACGGGCAGTTGCTGGTGTGGGTGCTCGGGCGCAGCAGGTCCTCCCGCACAGAGGACAGCGGAAAATACGCGTTGCCCTCCACGGTCACGATGTCGTCGCTCTCCGCGATCACCTGGTCGTGCCACATTGCCTTCATTGTCCGCTCCCCAAAAACAAAGGGGCCGGCGCACCGCGCGCCAGCCCCTCGCGTCCGCAAGGCCGGAATGCCCGGCCCGCAGGCTTCCTACTCGACGATCTCTGGCTCGCGCTCAGCGCCGCCCTCGTCAGGCGTGCCGACCACGGGCACGTCGCCGTTCGACACGTAGCTGAACTCCAGCCTGCCCTCGGCCAGCTCCACCTTGGCCGCGCCACCCTTCACCAGCCGGCCGAACAGCAGCTCCTCCGCCAGCGGCTTCTTGATGTACTCCTGGATCACCCGGGCCAGCGGCCGGGCGCCATAGAGCCGGTCGTAGCCGCGCTCGGCCAGCCACTCCTTGGCCGCGGAGGACAGCTCGATCGTGACGTTGCGGTCGGCGAGTTGCGCCTCGAGCTGCATCACGAACTTCTCGACCACGCGCCCGACGATCTCCTGCGTCAGCCCGGCGAAGCCGATCGTCGCGTCCAGGCGGTTGCGGAACTCCGGGGTGAACAGCCGCTTGATCGCCTCGTCATCCTCGCCCTCGCGCACGTCGCGGCCGAAGCCGATTGCTTCCTTGGCCATGTCGGACGCGCCGGCGTTGGTCGTCATAATCAGGATGACGTTGCGGAAATCCACCGTCTTGCCGTTGTGGTCGGTGAGCTTGCCGTGATCCATCACCTGCAACAGGATGTTGTAGAGATCCTGGTGCGCCTTCTCGATCTCGTCGAGCAGCAGCACCGCGTGCGGGTGCTGGTCGATGCCGTCGGTCAGCAGGCCGCCCTGGTCGAAGCCCACGTAGCCGGGCGGAGCCCCGATCAGGCGGCTGATGCTGTGCCGCTCCATGTACTCGCTCATGTCGAAGCGGATCAGCTCGATGCCGAGCGTGGAGGCGAGCTGCTTGGCGACCTCTGTCTTGCCGACGCCGGTCGGGCCGCTGAACAGGTAGTTGCCGATCGGCTTCTCCGCGTCGCGCAGGCCGGCACGGGACAGCTTGATCGCCGCGGCGAGGGCGTCGATCGCCTTGTCCTGGCCGAACACCATCGACTTCAGGTCGCGCTCCAGGTTGCGCAGCACCTCCTTGTCGTCGGTGCTGACCGATTTCGGGGGGATGCGGGCGATCTTGGCGACGATGTCCTCGACGTCCTTGAGCGTCACGGTCTTGCGGCGCTTGCCCTCGGGCAGCAGCATCCGCGACGCGCCCGCCTCGTCGATCACGTCGATCGCCTTGTCCGGCAGCTTGCGGTCGTTGATGTACTTGGCGGACAGCTCGACGGCGGCGCGGATCGCCTCGTCGGTGTAGCGGACCTTGTGGTGCTTCTCGTAGTTGGTCTTCAGGCCGCGCAGGATCTTCACCGTGTCCTCGATCGAGGGCTCGGCGACGTCGATCTTCTGGAACCGGCGCACGAGCGCGCGGTCCTTCTCGAAGTAGTTGCGGAACTCCTTGTAGGTCGTCGAGCCGATGCAGCGCAGCGTGCCCTGCGCCAGCGCCGGCTTGAGCAGGTTCGACGCGTCCATCGCGCCGCCGCTGGTGGCGCCCGCGCCGATCACGGTGTGGATCTCGTCGATGAACAGCACCGCCGTCGGCTGCGCCTCAAGCTCGGTGACGACGGCCTTGAGCCGCTCCTCGAAGTCGCCGCGGTAGCGCGTGCCGGCGAGCAGCGCGCCCATGTCGAGCGCGTAGATCGTGCTCTTGGACAGCACCTCCGGCACGTCGCCCTCGACGATGCGCTTGGCCAGGCCCTCGGCGATCGCGGTCTTGCCGACGCCAGGGTCGCCCACGTAGAGCGGGTTGTTCTTGGTGCGGCGGCACAGGATCTGGATCGTGCGCTCGACCTCGCTGTCGCGGCCGATCAGCGGGTCGATCTTGCCGGAGTTCGCCTTCTTGTTGAGGTTCACGCAGTAGGTGCTGAGCGCGTCCTGGGCGCGCCGGCCGCCCTTCTCCTCGCGCTCCGACTCGCCGCCGCCCTCGGACGGGGGAGAGCCGCTGGCGGTCGGGCGGCCGCTGCCGCGACCGGGAGCCTTGGCGATGCCGTGGCTGATGAAGTTGACGGCGTCCAGCCGGGTCATGTCCTGGAGCTGGAGGTAATAGACCGCGTGGCTCTCGCGCTCGCTGAACAGGGCGACCAGCACGTTGGCGCCGGTGACCTCGTCGCGGCCGGAGGACTGCACGTGGATCGCGGCGCGCTGCACCACGCGCTGGAAGCCGGCCGTGGGTTTGGGGTCGCCGGTGCGGTCCGTGGCCAGGCCGGACAGCTCCTTCTCCAGGAACTCGTTCAGCTCGACCCGCAGCTTGTCGAGGTCGACGCCGCAGGCCCGCAGCACCGTGGCGGCGTCGGTGTCGTCGGCGAGCCCGAGCAGCAGGTGCTCCAGGGTCGCGTACTCGTGGTGCCTGTCGCTGGCCAGCGACAGCGCGCGGTGCAGCGTCTGTTCCAGGTTACGTGACAGCATAGCGATACGCTCCTTCACGCTCGGCCCGCCGCATGGCCAGCCCGTCCTGGATGAGGATGGTGCCGAAGGATGCGGTGTGCGGGAAGCGAATTAGTGGTGCCTTCCTCAGATGAGCATCACGCTGCCGTATACCAGGGAGACCCACCTTACGCGGCATCCATGGACACGACATGAAGGAGGCAGGGCCGGGCGCTCCCTTCGCTGCCCATTCCAACGACCCAGGCGGGTCGCTGGACCCTTCGGGCAGCCACGCCCGGACCCGGGGACGAGCCGCCCTGGACCGTCCTTGCTCAAGTGGAGCCGGTCCAGGGGGGCTCCCCCTGGCGGAGTTTGAGGCGGAGCCTCAACCTTGCCTGCCCGCCCCGCCCCTCATTCCTTCTCGATCGTGCACTGCAGCGGGTGCTGGTTCTGCCGCGCCAGGTCCATGACCTGCGTCACCTTGGTCTCCGCGACCTCGTAGGTGAACACGCCGCACACGCCGACGCCGCGCCGGTGCACGTGCAGCATGATGCGCGTCGCCTCCTCGCGGGTCTTCTGGAAGAATCGCTCCAGCACATGCACGACGAATTCCATCGGCGTGTAGTCGTCGTTGAGCATCAGCACCTTGTACATGGCCGGCTTGCGGGTCTTCGGCCGCGCCTTGACCACCACGCCCGTGTTCGGGCCGTCGCCGCCGCGTTTGTCGTTGTCGCTCATTCGTCCGCCCATCCGGAGGCCCAGGGCGCGAACCAGGTCCGCTTGTCGCCGCAACCGGCGAGCCCCGCACGCTGTGCTGCAAGGACCGACCATATCGGAAGCCAAGCGCCGGGGAAAAGGCCTCTCGCCGGCCGGGCGGGAGGGCCGGTTTGCCTGACGCCAGCCGCGGGTCGTGCGGCAGACACAGCATCCAGGCAGGGTTAAGGCTCCGCCCCAGAGCACGCGAAAGGCGAGCCTCGGGACGCCGACCTGCCGGAGGGAGGGGCTTGCCGAACGCGCCATGCCTGAAGGAAGGGTGCCCGCGTGTCAGGGCGCAGCCTGCCGAAGGCGGCAACCCGCCCGGGCTGCTGAAACGGCAAGAGGAGGAGCCTGGTCCTGCCTGCCGACAGGAGCATTCCCGCCGGGCGGCACGTCCGGCCTGCGGAGGCGCCCCCGCAAGCCAGGCCGGCTCCGGTCGCATCGGCCGGCACTGGCCTGGCAGAAACGAAGGGCCCGGACCAGCGGCCCGGACCCTCGTTCCAGCGTCGGCGTCGTGGCGATCAGGTGCGCGTGGTCGAGACCATCTCCATCGCGGCGCCGACACGCGCGGTCAGCGGCGCGCTGGCCTGCTCGGCCAGCTTCATCGAGGTCTCGGTCAGGCGGGTCGACTCCGCCAGCGCCTTCTCCATCGCGGTGCGCGCCGCGCTGGTCTGCAACGCCACCGCGTCCTGCAAGGTGCGGATCGCGGTCAGAGAGCGCAGCATCGACACGTTGTCCTGGAACGACGCCTGCGCGGTCGCGGTGATCTGGCGCGACAGGTCCTGCAGGCCGCTCGCCCAGATCTGGCTGGACTTCATCATCGCCTCGACGTTGCCCTGGCTGAAGGCGAGAACCTGCTCCGCGTGCTTCATCGCCTGCTCCATGCCGGATTTGGTGGTCTGCGCCTGCGTCCCGTTCGCCGCCGCGGCAGCCGTCGCCTCCGCCTGGCGGGCGCCGGACGCCACGCTCTCGAAGCCGTGCGACACCTGCCTCACGCTCTCGCGGGCCACGTCCTGGACCACCGCCAGGCCATCGATCATCGCCTTCTTGCCACTCATCGACCCGTCTCCTGCCGACGCTGCCGCGCTGCGGGCGCCCTTTGGTTCATGTCAGTGGGGCGCATTCGCCACCGGCGATCCTTCCCCTTTTATGCTGCACCGCAGCAATCCAGGATGTAGGGTGTCCGGTTCTCGCGCGTCAAGATTTATTGTGCGGCGCACAAGACGCCTCGCCTTTCCTGGCGCCGGTGCGGACCGCACAGCCGCAACCGTCAACGTTCTGTTCATACAGTTAAATTCTGTCGAACGCCCTGGACATCGCCTGCCGGTGGCAGATACGGTCGGGTTGCAGGTGCAAGGGATTCACTCGGATGGCCGCTCGTCTTCGTCCGATCGCGACCGGGAACGGCCGACGGCGCCTTCTCGACGCGATCGCGTCCCTGCCCTGCCGGCTTCTGCTGCCGCTGCTCCTGGTGGCGCTCGCGATCCGCCCGGCGGTGGCCCAGGTCTGGTCGGACCGGTACTCGTCGCTGGTGATCGACGCCGCGAGCGGCAACATCCTCGAGCAGGTCAACGCGGACGAGCCCCGCTTCCCCGCCAGCCTGACCAAGATGATGACGCTGTACATGGCGTTCGAGGCGCTGCGCGACCACCGCATCGGCCTCGACCAGGCGGTCCCCGTCTCCTGGCACACGGCCACGGTGAGCCCGGTGAAGCTCGGCCTGGTGCCCGGGACGGCCCTCACCGTGGAGCAGGCGATGCTGGCCATGGTGACGCTGTCCGCCAACGACGCGGCCTGCGCGCTCGGCGAGATGCTGGGCGGCGACGAGGAACGCTTCGCCCAGATGATGACGCTGCGCGCCAGGGCGCTCGGCATGACACGCACCACGTTCCGCAACGCCTCCGGGCTGCCTGACGCCGAGCAGGTCAGCACCGCGCGCGACCTCGCCGTGCTGGCCCGCCACCTGGTTCAGGACTTCCCCGACGACTACCGGCTGTTCAGCACGCCGTCCTTCAGCTTCCACGGCCGCGAGATCCTCAACCACGACACCATGCTGCGCACCTACCCCGGCGCCGACGGCCTCAAGACCGGCTACACCGAGCTGAGCGGCCACAACTTGGTCACCTCCGCTGTGCGCGGCGGCGTCAGGCTGATCGGCGTGGTGCTCGGCATGCGCGCCAACGGCGAGCGCGACGTCCACATGGCGTCGCTGCTCGACGACGGCTTCGAGCGCATGGACGTCCCGGTGATGCGCCGCGCGCCGACACGCACCCGGGTGCCGGCGCTGATCGCCGCCGCGGACGCGGCGGCGCTGCCGCTGCGGACCGCGCCGATGCCGTTCCACTACGTCCTGCACAACGGCTACGCCCCGCATGCCGAGCCGCGGCTGCGCGCCCGCCATGTCTGGGCGATGCGGCCGGTCAGCCTGGCGCCGGCGATGGGCGCGTCGCACGGTCGTGCCCGCGCCTCCGCCCGCCCGGTCTCGGAGTTCGCGCGCCCTCCTCGCATGATGTTCGCGCGTCCCCGTCTGCTGCCGGTCATGGCGCAGGCCCATGCGCAGTCCCGCATGGCCGCCTGCACCCGCCGCCACCCCTGCCTGCGCTGACGCAGGGCGCCCACCGCACGAGCGGGCCGCTCGACGGATGATGCGCGGGCGGCACGGGCGCGCGCCGCGCGAGCGGGCCGCCCCTTGCGCCGGGGGATGCGGGCACGCATTTTCGCGAGCAGCCGGCGCGTCCTTCCGTGTCGGAGCGGTGAGTTGGAGCGAACATGGACGGTGGAGCCGACTCTAGGCGTATCACGCTGCATCCGCCGGAGGACTTCGTCGGCATGCGCGCGGCTGGCCGGCTTGCCGCCGCGACCCTGGACATGATCGGTCCGCACGTCCGCCCCGGCATCACCACCGGCGAGCTCGACCTGCTGATCCACGAGTTCACCCTCGCGGCCAATGCCATCCCCGCGACGCTGAACTATCGCGGCTATCCGAAATCGTCGTGCATCTCGCTCAACCACGTCGTCTGCCACGGCATCCCGGGCGAGCGGCGCCTGGCCGACGGCGACGTGCTCAACATCGACGTGACCTGCATCCTCGACGGCTGGCACGGCGACACCAGCCGCATGTACGTCGCCGGCAAGCCCTCCACCCGGGCGCGCAACCTGATCGACGTCACGCACGAGGCGATGATGCGCGGCGTGCGCGCGGTGCGTCCCGGCGCCACGCTCGGCGACATCGGCCATGCCATCCAGGCGTACGTGGAGGTCAACCGCTTCAGCGTGGTGCGCGATTTCTGCGGCCACGGCATCGGCCAGCGCTTCCACGAGGCGCCCAACATCCTGCATTTCGGCCGCCCGGGAGAAGGCCCCGCGCTGCGGCCGGGGATGTTCTTCACCATCGAGCCGATGGTCAACGCCGGGCGGCCGGAGGTGAAGGTGCTCGACGACGGCTGGACCGCGGTGACGCGCGACCGCTCGCTGTCGGCGCAGTTCGAGCACATGGTCGGCGTGACCGACGACGGATGCGAGGTGTTCACCTTCTCGCCGGCGGGGCTGCACCAGCCGAGCTTCGAGTAGGAAGGCCAGGGGCTCTGCCCCCCTGCTCGAAGGAGGGGACCCCGCCAGGGGGAAGCCCCCCTGGACCGGTTTGACTTAGGAAATGGGATCAAAGGGTTCTTGGACCCTTTGCAGGTCCGGGCAGAGTTCAGCCTTGCTTGCTGGCGGACAGCGTGTCTCGTTGCTGCTTCACTGCCATCTGACATTCCATGCAGCTTAGTTTCCAATAAGAAACAAACTGGAGGCGACACATGGTGTTCGGCCATCACAGCAGTGTCACCAAGCAAAGCTAATGAAAAATCCAATGTTTTTCAGTGAAATAGCCTCCGTCAGGAAGCTTAAGCGGAATCTTAAGCCGCTTGCGCAAGGCTTCACCCTGTGCGTTGCTCATCCGGTCAACGTGAAGATTGTGGCCTGTACTGTCATACCATCTTGCGACTTCAGTATTGTAGCGACAGCTTGTCGCGTCTTCGTTGACGCACGTAAAACCAAGCCATAAATAGTATTTTCCTGCTCCTGATCTGATGCAAAACCATGAATCAGCTTCGTTATCTAACCCCAGTTTGCCAAAAAAATCTTTATCCTTTGTAAGATGCTGTTCTAGATCTAAGGAAATGAAACCTCTATTCTTTATATCTTTTATTTTTACGGTTTGTGAGATAAAGATCGTATACATGGATGTTGTGTAGAGTGTTGTTTCAGCTTTTGCAATAAAATTTCCACATCTGTATGATCTCTGTATGACAGACTCAATCTCACTTTCTGCCAGACATTCTCTATGGATCGATATCAAGATCAATAAAGATAAAATGATCCTCACGGTTCCATCCCAGAACGCTTTTTTATCTCTTGCGCAAGATATTCTTTATATCTGCTCTTAGCAGATTCCAGAGTTTCCTTCATACCATCTCCGCCGGGAAGCGAAGACCACGTTTTCTTAAGTATATTAAATGCCTTGTCAAGGTCCTGGTTTTCTATATCTTGCAAGGCATGTCTTCTTTGTAGAAGCCAAACCGCAATCCGATCCTGAGAAGATGGCAAAAAGTCAGCGACAATATGTCGTTCTACAGCTTCCACATAAGTGTCGCTGGTAATCTGGTAAGCTCCGGCAGGAGTGTGTCTCTCCTCACTGTCGCTCATATCCTTTGCTACATAGTGCTTCATCTGGTTGTCGTTGATCGGGTCTCTCCCTTTCGGGTCTCCGAACCGGGTTCGGTAGTTCTCGTCACGCTCGCGACCATGCTCCTCGAAACTGATGAGGCGGAGGAAGGCCACTACCCTCGGGTCCAGCAAGGCACTCGCAATCTCGGAGGCCGTCTCCGGGGTGATGACAGTGTAGCGGGGATGAGCCGTCGCCGCACTCCCATGACCTGTCCGCCCGTGACCCTCCCCGCCAGCGATAGGCCCATGAACCTTTGCTTCCGAACCTGCATGATCCGGCGGCAACGGCTTTGCCACTGCAACCCTGGTCCGGTCAGCCGCAAGATACGTCGAGGCCGCGGCCTCCATCGCCTCGCTGATCCGCAAGTACGCCGCGACCGGGTGCTCCGCGTCGCTGCGTCCCGATCCGACCGGCAGGCGGTTCACCGGCACCCTGCGGCG
>CAXSES010000106.1:0-8927 GCA_964236225.1 uncultured Acetobacteraceae bacterium | reverse complement strand
TAAGTAAACGGGATCAAAGGGTCCTTGGACCCTTTGCGGGTCTGGGCGTAGCCTGCCAAAGGTTTCGATGGCCCGCCTGGGCCATTGGAATGGCAGGCGGAGGGAGGGCCCAGCCTTGCTTTCTTCCCTGCCGGCGCTCCACAACGGCTCGCGTGGCGTTCGCACTGGCCTGGCGGCACGGGAGGCGGGAATGGACTGGCGCGGGGTGGTGCGGGCGGCGGCGGCCTCGGGCAGCGTGGCGAGCGTCGTGTCGAGCCTGGCGCTCGCGAGGCTCGCGCGTGCCGACGGGCGGGCGGCCTTGCGGCCGGTCAACGCGACGAGCCACTGGCTGCACGGCGACGCCGCCGGGCGGTTCGAGGGCGCGGACCTGGCGCACACCGCGGTCGGGTATGCGACGCACCACGCGGCGACGCTGTTCTGGGCGGTGATCTTCGAGGCGTGGCTCGGGCGGCGTCGCCTGTCGGCCCTGCCGATGCTCGAACGCGCGATGGCGATGTCGGCGGTCGCCGCCGTGGTGGATTACGGCGCCACGCCGCGCCGGTTCACCCCGGGGTGGGAGCTGGTGCTGCGCCCGCGCGACATGGCGGCGGCGTATGTCGCGATGGCGCTCGGGCTGGCGGCGGGGTCGCTCGCGGTGCGCGGCGTGCCGGCGCGGGATGGGCGCGCGGACGGCGAACGGCCCTGGCCCCGATCGGCCCGGCGGTGCAGTGTCCTCACCGCACCGTGACGGGCGCCGGTCGGGTGCGGTGCCAAGTAGTCACCGGGACACGCCTGTTCGATCAGACCATGGAGCCGACCGCATGCAACAGCTCGACGTGACCCGGCGCGGCCTTCTCGGCACCACCGCCGCGGGCCTGGCGGCGCTGCCCCTGGCCGCGCGTGCGGCGGGAACGCCCGTGCCGCCCGAGATTCCCGTGGTGGCGCCCGTCGCCGGCGCGACGGAGATGGTCCATGTCGTGCTGCACGTGAACGGCCGCGACGTTCCCCTGCTGGTCGAGCCGCGCGTGTCCCTGCTCGACGCGCTGCGCGAGTACGCCGGCCTGACCGGCACCAAGAAGGGCTGCGACCACGGCTCGTGCGGGGCGTGCACCGTGCATGTCGACGGCCGGCGCGTGGTGTCGTGCCTGAGCCTGGCGGCGCGGATGCAGGGGCGGCAGATCACCACGATCGAGGGCCTCGCCGCCACCGCGCATCCCGCGGCCGCAGGCGAGGCAGCCGCGGGCAGGGGGGTCGCAGGCAAGGGGATTGCGGGCGGGACGGGCGCGGCAGGCGCAGGCGGGGCGGGCGCGCAGGGGCAGGGCGTCCACGTCGCCGAGGCCCGCGCCGGCGCCGCGCTCCATCCCATCCAGGCCGCCTTCATCCGGCATGACGGCTTCCAGTGCGGCTACTGCACGCCGGGGCAGATCATGTCGGCCGCGGCGCTGATCCAGGAGGGTCACGCCGGCTCGGACGAGGAGATACGGGAGTGGATGAGCGGCAACATCTGCCGCTGCGGCGCTTACCCGAACATCGTCGCGGCGATCCGCGACGTGGCCGGCAGGGAGCCCGCCTGATGCAGCCGTTCACGCTGGAGCGTCCGGAGCAGCTCGCGCAGGCGGTCGCGGCCGGCCGCTCGGGGGCCACCTACATGGCGGGCGGCACGGACCTGATGCAGCTCTGGAAGAACAACGTCGAGGGGGCGATGCGCGTCGTCGATCTCCAGCCGATGGGGATGCGCGAGATCGAGGCGGGGCCGCAGGGCCTGCGCCTGGGCGCGATGGCGACGATGGCGGAGGTCGCCGAGCACCCTGCGGTGGCGCGCGGCTGGCCGGCGGTGTCGCAGGCGCTGCTGCTGTCGGCCTCGCCGCAGGTGCGCAACATGGGGACGGTGGGCGGCAACCTGCTGCAGCGCACGCGCTGCCCGTATTTCCGCAACGCGGCGTTCGCCTGCAACAAGCGCGCGCCGGGTTCCGGGTGTCCCGCGATCGCGGGGGACAACCGCGGGCTGGGGGTTGTCGGCATCACCGAGCACTGCATCGCCACGCACCCTTCGGACATGCCTGTGGCGCTGCGCGCGCTTGACGCGCAGGTCGAGCTGCGCGGCACGGACGGGGTGCGGGTCATTCCGCTTGCCGAGTTGTACAAGCCG
Organism: uncultured Acetobacteraceae bacterium; assembly: GCA_964236225.1. GTDB lineage: Bacteria > Pseudomonadota > Alphaproteobacteria > Acetobacterales > Acetobacteraceae > CAXSEF01. The sequence goes on along the minus strand of CAXSES010000106.1, from coordinate 6,799 downwards.
TGGGGCGACACGCCGAACGACGAGACGACGCTGCGGCCGGGCGAGATGGTCGCCGCGGTGCTGGTGCCGGCGTCGGCGGCGGCGCGTCGCTCGGCGTACGTCAAGGTGCGCGACCGCACGACGTTCGCCTACGCGCTGTGCTCCGCGGCGGTGGGGATCGAGGTCGAGGGCGGCGTGGTGCGCGACGTGCGCGTGGCGTGCGGCGGCGTGGGGCCGGCGCCGTGGCGGCTGGGGCAGGTGGAGGCGGCGCTGCGGGGGCAGGCGCTGAACGCGGCGCTGATCGAGCGGGCGTCCGCGCTGGCGAGCGCGGGGGCCATGGCGCAGAGCCGCAACGGCTACAAGCTGGTGCTGATGCAGCGCACCGTGCGCAGGGCGCTTCAGGAGCTGACCGCGTAGGAAAGCAAGGCCAGGGGCTCTGTCTGCCCGCTCCCTGCCTGGAAGCGGGGCCTGGAAGCGGGGACCCCGCCAAAGGCTCGCCTCTGGAATCCATCACTCAAGTAAAGCCGGTCCAGGGGCGCTGCCCCTGGCGGGTCCAGGGCAGAGCCCTGGCCTTTCTTTCCCTGGGAGGACGCCGCCATGTACGTCGGAGAAGCCATCGACCGGGTTGACGGCCCCGCCAAGGTCACGGGGGCCGCGAAGTACGCCGCGGAGTTCGGCGTGGCCGGCTTGGTGCATGGCGTGCTGGTGCAGAGCACGGTGGCGGCGGGCACCCTGGCCGGGCTGGACATCGCGCAGGCGGCGGCGATGCCAGGGGTGCTGGGCATCCTGACGCCGCAGGACATGCCTCGGCTCGCGCTGGACAAGGCCGCGCCGCAGACGGTGCTCTACCCGCTGCTGCAGGACATGGCGGTGCAGTACAACGGGCAGCACCTGGCCGTGGTGGTGGCGGACACGCTGGAGCGGGCGAGCGAGGCGGCGGTGGCGGTGCGGGCGCGCTACGACGAGGCGGACGCCGTGACGACGATGGGCCAGGCGATGGATCGCTCGTATGTGCCGAAGAAGTTCCGCGACGGCAAGCGGCCTCCGGACAGCACGCGGGGCACGCCGGACGCCGCGTTCGCCGCCGCGCCGGTGAAGGTGGAGCAGACCTACACGACGCCGATCGAGCATCACAACCCGATGGAGCCGCACGCCACGCTGGCGCAGTGGGACGGCGGCAGGCTGACCGTGTGGACGGCGACGCAGGGCATCTCCGGGGTGAAGAAGACGCTGGCGGCGCTGTTCGGGCTGGCGCCGGACGACGTGGTGGTGATCGACCCCTACGTGGGGGGCGGGTTCGGGTCGAAGGGCAATTGCTGGCCGCCGGTGGTGCTGGCGGCGGCGGCGGCGCGCAAGGTCGGGCGCCCGGTGCGGCTCGTGGTGACGCGCGAGCAGATGTACTACTCGAACGGCTACCGGCCGAGGACGTCGCAGACCCTGAAGCTGGGCGCGCAGGCGGACGGGACGCTGGTGGCGCTGCGCCACGACGCGGTGAGCCAGAACTCTATGGACGCGGTGGGCGAGTTCGACGAGCCGGCGGCGCTGATCTCGGAAATCTCGTATTCCTGCCCGAACGTGGCGATCACCCACCGGCTGGTCGCGGTGAACCAGGGGCTGCCGACTTACATGAGGGCGCCTGGCGAGGCGCCGGGCAGCTTCGCGCTCGAGGTCGCGATGGACGAGATGGCGGTGGCGCTGGGCATGGACCCGATCGCGCTGCGGCTGAAGAACTACGCGGAGCGCGACGAGCACGAGGACAAGCCGTTCGCGTCCAAGGCGCTGCGGGCCTGCTACGCGCAGGGCGCGGCGGCGTTCGGCTGGGACAGGCGCAGCGCTGCGCCGCGCTCGATGCGCGACGGGGCGGTGCTGGTCGGGCAGGGCATGGCGGGGTGCACCTATCCCACGAACCGCAACCCCTCGCAGGCCAGCGCGCGTCTGGACGCGGACGGCACGGCGGTGGTGCGCGCGGGCACGCAGGACCTGGGCACCGGGACGTACACGGTGATGACGCAGGTGGCCGCCGACGAGCTTGGGCTGCCGCTCGGCAAGGTGCGCGCCGAGCTGGGGGATTCGCGGCTGCCTGCGGCCCCGGTGTCCGGCGGCTCGACCACGGTGGCGTCGGTGCTGCCGGCGGTGCAGGCGGCGTGCCGCGCGGTGCGCACGCAACTGTTCGGGATGGCGCTGGCGGCGAAGGGCGCGGCCTGGGCGGGGGTGACGCCGGAGCAGCTCGCCCTGAAGGACGGGGTGGTCTCCGGGCCGGCGGGGAGCGTGACGGTCGCCGAGGTTCTGGGGGGCAGGCAGCGCTCGTTCGTGGAGGCGGAGTCCGGCGCCAAGCCGGACGAGGCGTACGACAAGTACTCGCGGCACGCGTTCGGGGCGCAGTTCGCCGAGGTCAGGGTCGACCCGGATTTCGGCACGATCCGGGTGAGCCGCCTGGTCGGCGCGTTCGACTGCGGGCGGGTGATCAACGCCAAGACGGCGCGCAGCCAGCTCTACGGCGGCATGGTGTTCGGGCTCGGCATGGCGCTGCTGGAGGAGAGCGTGGTGGACGCGGCGACGGGGCGCACCACGAACGCCAACATCTCGGAGTACCTGCTGCCGGTGAACGCCGACGTGCGCGAGATCGTGCCGATCGTCGTGGACAGCGTCGATCCGGTGACGGACGAGCTGGGGGCGAAGGGCGTGGGGGAGCTGCCGATGGTGGGCGTCGCGGCGGCGATCGGCAACGCGGTGTTCCACGCGACGGGGGTGCGCGTGCGGCACCTGCCGATCCGGGTCGACGATCTGCTGGTCTGACACCAACGGCCAGATGCGATGACCGGTTCAGCAGGAAGGCCAGAGACTCTGCCCCCAATGACTGGAAGCGGGCCTCCCGCCAAAGGCTCGCCTTTGGAGGCCGTTGCCTAAGTTGCGCCGGGTCCAGGGGCGGCTCGCCCCTGGCGGGTCTGGGCAGAGCCCAGCCTTGCTTCGCCTACAGGTCCAAACCCAGGGCCGGGCGGTATCAGAAGGGCAGGGCGTCCAGCACGCCTCGCAGCCGCCCGCCCGCCGCCGCCAGCGCCGCCTCCGCCGCCGCCGCCTCCATCCCGCGCAGCACCAGCACCGCCACCTTCACCTTGCCCCCCGCCTCGCCCAGCGCCCGCGCCGCCTCGTCCTCCTCCGCGCCAGACAGGTCGCGCAGCATCCGCACCGCCCTGCGCCGCAGCTTCTCGTTGCGCGCCTGCATGTCGACCATCCGCCCGCGCCACACCCGCCCGAGCCTGACCATCAGCAGCGTGGACAGCATCGTCAGCGCCGCCTTCTGCGCCGTCCCCGCCTTCATCCGCGTCGACCCCGCCACCGCCTCCGCCCCCGTCTCCACCAGCACGGCGTGCTCGCTCGCCCGCAGCAGCGCCGAGCCCGCCACGTTCGCGATCCCCACCACCAGCGCGCCCCGCGCCCGCGCCGCCTCCGCGCACGCCACCGTGTAGGGCGTCCCCCCGCTCGCCGCGACAGCGACCACCACGTCGCCCGCCCCGACCCCGTGCGCCTCGATCGCCGCCAGCGCCGCCGCCCGGTCATCCTCGGCGTCCTCGACCGCGCCCAGCAGCGCGGCCTCGCCGCCGGCCAGCAGCAGCACGAGCCGCTCCGCAGGCCAGCCGAAGGTCGGCGTCAGCTCCGCCCCGTCCTGCACGCCCAGCCGCCCCGACGTCCCGGCGCCCGCGTAGACCAGACGCCCCCTGCCCGCGAGCCGCGCCGCCGCCGCCTCCGCCGCCGCCGCCAGCGCGGGCAGGGCAGGGCGCAGCGCCGCCACCGCGCTCATCTGCCCCTCCCACAGCACGTCCAGGATCGCAGGCGCGCCCCACGAATCGAGCGCCTCCATGCGCGGGTCGAACCCCTCGGTGGCCGGCACCAGAACGGCCATGGCGGAATCCTCCGAAAAGGGCAAGGAAGGCCAGGGGCTCTGCCCCCATGTCTGGAAGCGGGGACCCCGCCAAAGGCTCGCCTTTGGAATCCAATACTTAGGTCCAGGGTTTCCAAAGGGCCATGCCCTTTGGCGGGTCTGGGCGGAGCTGCCAAAGGTTCCGACGATCCGCTTGGATCGTTGGAATGGCAGCGGAGGGAGAGCCCAGCCTTGCTTCCTGACACGCCCGCTTGCTTCGCCCGCCGCCGCAGGCCATTTGAGGCGCAAGGCAGGGGAGCGCGCATGGCGCCGCAGGACGGGACCACGTTTTCGCAGCGCACCGTGGACGCCGCGCACCGCACGCTCAGCGGCGAGCGGCGCGGCGTCCTCGCGATGCTGCCGTTCTTCGGCCCCGCGGTGATCGCCTCCGTCGCCTACATGGACCCCGGCAACTTCGCGACCAACATCCAGGCCGGCGCCGGCTACGGCTACGAGCTGCTCTGGGTCGTGGTGCTGGCCAACCTGGTCGCGATGCTGTTCCAGTCGCTCTCCGCGCGCCTCGGCATCGTCACGGGCAGCAACCTCGCCGAGCTGTGCCGCGCCCATTTCCCGCACCGCGTGGTGATCGCGATGTGGCTGGCCAGCGAGGCCGCCGCCATCGCCACCGACCTCGCCGAGTTCATCGGCTGCGCGATCGGCCTCTCGCTGCTGACCGGGCTGCCGCTGATGGGCGGCATGGCCGTCACCGGCGTCGCCACCTACGCGCTGCTCGAGTTGCAGCGCCGCGGCTTCCGCCCGCTGGAGGTGATGATCGGCGTGCTCGTCGCCGCCATCGCCCTGTCCTACGTCGTCGAGCTCGCGATCGCCCCCCCGAACTGGGGCGAGGCCGCCTACCACGCCGTCGTCCCCCGCCTGCGCGACGCCGGCGCCGTGACGCTGGCCGTCGGCACCGTCGGCGCCACGGTGATGCCGCACGCGATCTACCTGCACTCCAGCCTGATGCAGGACCGCATCCGCGCCGGCACGGAGGCCGGTCGCCGCCGCCTGGTCCGCTTCTCCGACATCGAGGTCCTCGTCGCCCTGGGCGCCGCCGGCCTGGTCAACATGGCCATGGTCGCGATGGCCGCGACCGCCTTCCACGACGGCGTGCACAACGGGGTCGCCGAGATCGAGACCGCCTACACGACGCTCGGCCCCCTGCTCGGCAGCGGCGCTGCGACCGTGTTCGCCGTCTCTCTGGTCGCCTCCGGCCTGTCCTCCTCCGCCGTCGGCACCATGGCCGGCCAGGTCATCATGCAGGGCTTCGTGGGCTTCCGCATCCCGCTCTGGGTGCGGCGCTGCGTGACCATGGCGCCCGCCTTCGCGATCGTGGCGATGGGCTTCAACCCGACGCAGGTCCTCGTGGCCAGCCAGGTCGCGCTCAGCCTCGCCCTGCCGCTGCCGATGGTCGCGCTCTTGTTGCTGGTGCGTCGCCCGGACGTGATGGGCGGCCTCGTGCCGAAGCGCCGGACCCTGGCCGCCACGGTGGCGGCGACCGCGATCGTCCTCGCGCTGAACACCCTGCTGGTGGCGCAGTTCTGCGGAGTCACGGTCCCGGGCCTGGGATAGGAGGCAAGGCCGGGGGCGCTGCCCCCATGCCCGGGGCGGGGACCCCGCCAAGGGCTCGCGCTTGGAACCCTCGACCTGGGCCTGCGGCACCTCTCGCCTTTCCCTTCATGTGCCGGTCCAGGGGGGCTCCCCCTGGCGGGGTCCAGGGGCGGAGCCCCTGGCCTTGCTTCCTGCTCCCGGGCCACTATGCGTTGCCGGCGCACGCACCCCGCGCGCCCCGACGGAGGAGTCTCCATGGTCCGAAGCCCGCATCTCGCCGCCGCCCTCGTGCTGGCGGCCGCCGTCCCGGCGCTGGCGCAGGTCGCCAGCCACGAGCCCTCGCAGGTCCAGGCCGGCACCTACGCCATCGACCCCGCGCACACCCAGCTCGGCTTCGGCGTCTCCCACATGGGGTTCACCACCTACTACGGGCATTTCTCGGATGCCTCCGGGACGCTCGAGCTGACGCCGAAGAACCCGGCCGGCAGCAGGCTGTCGGTGAGCGTGCCGACGATGTCTGTGTCGACCACCAGCGAGAAGCTGGACGGCGAGCTGAAGGGCGAGCAGTGGTTCGACGCCGCGAAGTACCCGGCGATCACGTTCGTCTCGACGGGGGTGGTGCCGTCCGGGCACGGCGAGGCGAAGGTCGCGGGCAACCTGACGATGCACGGGGTCACGAAGCCGGTGACGTTCGACGCGAAGTTCGTGGGCGCGGGGATCAACCCGCTCGACAAGAAGTACACCGTGGGGTTCGCGATCACCGGGGTGGTGAGCCGCAGCGAGTTCGGGATCAAGACCTACGTGCCGCTGATCGGCGACGAGGTGGCGATCACGATCTCCGGGGCGTTCGAGAAGCAGGGCTGAGGTCGGCGAACGGCCGGCTGGAACCTTGTGCGCAAGAGAGCCTGTAGTATCAGCCGCCTAATGAAGTGACCTGTTGCGCAGGCAATGCTGGGCTTTGCCTCGTTCGCCAGGGTAGGTCGGGGCGGGGCACGGCTTTGCTTGCTGACAGTTCAACCCCTGGGGCCGCTGGTGTGATACCAGCGGCCAAATGCGACGGGCGGTTCAGCAAGCAAGGCCAGGAGCTCTGCCCCATGCTTGAAGATGGGGACCCCACCAAAGGCTCGCCTTTGGAAACCCCTACTTAAGTAAAGCCGGTCCAGGAGCGAGGCTGGCCAAAGATTCCGACGGCCCGCTTGGGCCGTTGGAGAGTGCTAACCTGAAGATAGCTGGTACCACTCAACCCACTGACAAGCTTTGCTTCTTGAAGCGCAATCTATCTCCAGGTTAGCACTCTCGGCCGTTGGAAGGGCCAGCAGAGGGAGAGCCCAGCCTTGCTTGCCTGAACGGTCA
>CAXSES010000105.1:7577-8944 GCA_964236225.1 uncultured Acetobacteraceae bacterium | reverse complement strand
CAGGGGCGGCTCGCCCCTGGCGGGTCTGGGCAGAGCCCAGCCTTGCCTGCTTCCTTGCCGGGCGCCGTCGGCGTGAGGCCTTCCGACCTGGCGGCGCTGCTGCGGCTGAAGCAGTTGCGCGAGCGGCTCGCGTCGGCGGCGCTGTCGAGCGCGATGCAGGCCGAGCGGCGGGCCGCCGATGCCGAGGCCCGCGCGGCGGCGGCCGCCGCGACGCACGCCGCGCGTCGCGCGCTGGCGCAGGACGAGATCTACGCGCGCCTGCTCGCCGGCCCGCTCGGCGTGCGCCAGTTCCAGGGCGAGGCGGCCAGGCTCGCCGGCATGGCGGCGCAGGCGGGCATCCTGGCCCAGCGCCGCGCCGCCGCGCAGCAGTCCCGGGTCGCGGCGGCCGGCGAAACGCAGGCGGCGCGCGTCGTACGCTCGGCCGCGCAGCGCGAGGTGGAGGCGGCTGGCCTGCTGCGCTGCGAGCTGCTGCGCCACGACGCCGCGCGCGACGAGCGCGCCGAGGAGGCGGAGATCGAGGAGATCGCCGCGCGCCCGCGGTCGCCGGCGTGACCGCGGCGACGCTGCCGCGTCCGTGGCGCCCACCGGTGATGACGCGCGCGCAGGCTCGGCTGGCCGGTGCCCTGGCGCGGCGGCGCGACCCTGTCGTGGCGGCCGGTTTCGAGATCCTGTTCGGCCCCGCGCCCGACTCGGTGGAGGACCCCGTCCGCTTCGCCCTGAGCCTTGGCGGCGGCGAGGGGCGGCTGACGGTGCCGGGGCAATTGCTGCGTCGGGTGCTGGACGGGCTCGATCCGGCCGCCGCCGCCGCCGGGGACGAAGCGCTCTGCCTGCTGCTCGAACTGGCGCTGGAGCCGGTCCTCGCCCGGCTGGAGGCCGCGGCCCCCCTGCTTGCGGCGCGGCTGCACCCGGAGCCGCAGGCCGCGTGGCCGGGCGGTCTCGCGCTCGGGTTGCAGTGTGGCGACGGCGGGTCGGGACGCCTTGCGGCGCGGCTCGCTCTCGGCGAGGCGGCGGCGCGTGCCGTCACCGAGGCCCTGCACCGGCTGGGCGGCGGGCGGCGGCCCCTGCCCGGCCTGGCCATCCCGGTGCACGTGCGCGCGCTGGTCACCGACCTCACGCTTGCCATGCTGCGCGCGCTGCGTCAGGGCGACGTGATCCTGGCCGCATCGCCCGGTCCGTCGCCGGGTCCGGACGCGCCGGGCGGCCTCCTGCTGGTCGCCGGCGAGCGGATCTGCTGGCGGGCGGAAAGAGACGGCCGGAGGCTGGTGGTGGTCTCGCCGCGCCTGGATGCACGCGCCGTTGGCCTTGGGGAATGGATGATGACGGACGACACGCCTGCCCCCGCCCTCGACGGCCCGCGCCTGGAAGGT
>CAXSES010000105.1:0-7477 GCA_964236225.1 uncultured Acetobacteraceae bacterium | reverse complement strand
CGCCTGGAAGGTCCCCGCCTGGAAGGTTCGGGGCGGCCGGCGCCTGCGGACGACCCGGCCTCGCTGGACGAGCTGCCGGTGCGGCTGGTGTTCGAGCTGGGACGCCTGGAGCTTCCGCTGGCCGAGCTGGAGGCGATCGGGCCCGGCCACGTGTTCGACCTCGCGCGCGGCGAGGAGCAGCCCGTCGACATCGTGGCGCACGGCCGCCGCATCGGCCGCGGGCGGATCGTGGCGGTGGGCGACAGCCTGGGCGTCCAGGTGGTCTGGATCGGCCGCGATGGGTGAGCTCGGGCCGAACCTGCTGCCGGTCATCATCGCCACCGCCGCGGTGGGCCTGATCCCGTTCATGGTGGTGACCACCACGGCGTTCCTGAAGATCTCTGTGGTGCTGTTCCTGGTGCGCAACGCCCTGGGCACGCAGCAGACGCCGCCGACGCTGGTGATGTACGCCATCAGCATCGTGCTGACCGCCTACGTGTCCGCGCCGCTGGTCAGCGAGGTGTACGGCCGCCTGACCGCGCCCTCTGTCGATCTCGGGACCGGGGCCGGGCTGCGCGCGGCGGGGCTGTCCGTGTCCGAGCCGCTCAGAGCATACCTGGGGCGCTTCGCCGCCGTGGGGGAGCGCGACTTCCTGCTCTCGGCGGCGCAGCGGATCTGGCCTGCGGACTTCTACCGCAGCGCGCGCAGCGACGACCTGCTGATCCTGATCCCGGCCTTCGTGATCAGCGAGCTGACGCGCGCCTTCGAGACCGGCTTCCTGCTCTACCTGCCGTTCATCGCGGTGGACCTTATCGTGTCCAACGTGCTGATGGCGATGGGCATGGTGATGGTCTCGCCGCTGGTGATCTCGACGCCGTTCAAGATCTTCCTGTTCGTGATGGTCAGCGGCTGGACCAGGCTGCTGCACGGGCTGCTGCTCAGCTATGAATAGCGACGAGTTCGTCCACCAACTCGACAACACGCTGATGCTGGTGCTCACCCTGTCGGCGCCGGTGCTGCTGGTCGCGGCCGGCGTCGGGCTGCTGGTGGGGCTGCTGCAGGCGGTGACGCAGATCCAGGACCAGTCGCTGCCGCAGGTGCTCAAGCTGGTCGCGGTGCTGGTCACCCTGGCCCTGATCGGGCCGTCGCTGGCCGGGCCGCTGGTGCACCAGACCGAGGCGATCCTCGACCGTTTCCCTGCGATCGTGCGCTGAGCCCGTGACGGCGCAAGCCATGCTCGCGCTGACCGGCGAGGCGGGGCCGCTGCTGGCGGCGCTCGCTCTGGCCACCGCGCGCATGCTCGGCCTGCTGCTCATCCTGCCGCTTTCGACCCGGCTGGGCCTGACCGGGCTGCTGCGCGGCGGCGTGGCGCTGGCGCTCGCGCTGCCGGTGGCGCCGGCGCTGCTGGGGCCGCTGCTGGCGGCGCCGGTGGGTGGGGCGCGCCTGCTGCTGCTCGGCACCAAGGAGGCCTTCGTCGGCCTGGTGCTCGGCATCGTGTTCGCCGTCCCGTTCTGGGCCGCGGAGGCGGCGGGCGAGCTGATCGACCAGCAGCGCGGCTCGAAGGGCGCGGTGCTGCCGGACCCGTCGCAGGACGCGCAGACCGGGATCACCGGCACCCTGCTGGTGCTGACGCTGATCACGATCTTCTTCCTCCATGACGGCATAAGGATGCTGGTCGACGCGGTGTACGACAGCTACCGCGTGTGGCCGGCGCTGGAGGCGGCGCCGCGCCTGGCGGGCCTGGCCGGCGCAGGCGGGGACATCCCAGGCGGGGGCATCCCAGGCGGGAGCACCGGTAACGCCGCGCTGCTGATGCTGGGGATCTTCGACCGCGTCCTGGCGTCGGGCTTCCTGCTGGCCTCGCCGCTGCTGGTGGCGATGCTCCTGGTGGAGCTGGCCCTCGCCCTGGTCAGCCGCTTCGCCCCGCAGCTCAACGTGTTCGACCTCGCGATGTCGCTGAAGGGGCTGGTGCACGTGGTCGGGCTGCCGGTGTACGCGGTGTTCCTGATCGGCTACCTGCGCGACGGCCTGGCGCCGCTGGCGGGCCTCGTCGACCAGCTCCGTCAGCTCGCGGGGGACTAGGCGATGGCCGGCGACCAGAGCGAGGAGAAGACGCTCCCCGCGTCCAGGAAGAAGATCGAGGACGCGCGCAAGAAGGGCCAGGTCGCGCGCAGCAAGGACCTGACGACCGCAGCCGGCCTGATCGGCGCGGTCGGCTTCCTGCTGCTGGGCGCGGGCACGGTGGTGGGCACGTCGGCGGCGATGTTCACCGTGGCCGGCGAGGCGGCGGGGGGCGACTTCACCCTCGGGCTGCGCGCGCTGGGCGGCGCGGTGCGCACGGCGGCATTGGCGGGCGTGGTCCCGGTGCTGGGCCTGGTCCCGGCGCTGGTGGTGCTCAGCGCCCTGGTGATGCTGCGCGGCGTGCCGTTCGCGACCGAGCCGATCACGCCCAAGTTCGAGAACGTCAGCCCGGTCGAGGGCTTCAAGAAGCTGTTCAAGCTGCGCACGCTGATCGAGCTGGCGAAGTCGCTGGTCAAGGTGGCGGTGCTCGGCGCGATCCTGCTCTCGCTGCTCGCCGGCGGGGTGGATGCGCTGGTGCTGGCGCCGGGGTGCGGCCTCGGCTGCGTGCGTGGCGTGTTCGCGGCCCTGGTCGGGCCGCTTCTCGGCGCGACCTGCGTGCTGTTCCTGGTGGCGGGCCTGGCCGATGTCGGGCTGCAGGGCTGGCTGTTCCGGCGCGACCAGAAGATGAGCGTCAGCGAGGCCAAGCGGGAGCGCAAGGACACCGACGGCGACCCGATCCTGCGCCGCGAGCGACGCCGCCTGACCCGCGAGGCCGCCACCGGCCCGGCGCGGCTCGGCGTGGCGATGGCGGGGCTGCTGGTGCACGATGGCGGGTCCGCCGCGGTCGGGCTGCGGTTCCGGCGCGGCGAGACGCCGGTGCCGATGGTGGTCTGCCGCGGCCGGGGCGCCCGCGCGGCCGAGCTGATGGCCGAGGCGCGGCGGCTGCGCGTGCCGCTGGCCGAGGACGCAGAGCTGGCGCGCGCGCTCGCGAAGCAGACTCCGCCCGGCCAGTTCATCGCCGAGCAGTTCTACCGCCCCGCGGCGCTGCTGCTCTCCCAGGTCGGGCTGGTGTAGCGCGGTGTCCGGGATCGGAGCGAGCACAGGGCCAGGGGCGCCGGCGTCGGCCCTTCCCCCTCCGGCGGCGCTGGCGAGCTGGGATTGCGCGGTTGCGGAAACTCGCCCGGACGCCGGCCCCGCGCTCGCCCAGGACGCCGACGCAGCCGCACTGGCAATTCCGGCGTTGGCGCCTGCCGAGGCCGCCATGGCCGCGCCGGCGTCGCCCCCTGCCGATGCCGGCCTGCCCGCGCCGGCGGACGCTGCCGCCCCGGTGCCGCCATCGTCGGCGATCCCGGCCCTGCAGGCGGTCGAGCCCCCTACCGACGCGGCAGCGATGTCTGCCGCTGCCGGGCCGGTCCTGCATCCGGCGGAGGCGACCCGCGATGTCGCCCAGGGCACGGGACAGGGCACAGGGCAGGCGGATGCCTGGGTTGGCGGCCAGGAGGGCGCCGGTGCGCGGTTCAGCGGCTCGGTACCGTCGGCCGCGGACGCAGCAACCTTCGCGCCGGCGACGGCCTCGGCCAGCGTGGGCGATGCCGTCGTGGGCGGTGCCGGCGCCGACCCGGTGCAGCCTGGCGTCCCGAGAGCCGCAGGCGACGCGGGCGTGGCAGGGCCGTCCGGCGCTGCGCGGGCGGGCGTCGACGGGTCCGGAGATAGGCCCACGGCTCAGGACCCGGGCCTGCCGTCCTCGCCCGCGGACCCCGCGGCGGCGGCGGCCGGAGTCGTCGTGGCCACGGGCGGGCAGGATGCCGAGAGGGCCTCCCTGCTGGCGCCAGCCCTGCCGCAGGGCGCGGCGCCGGCTCCCGGCCAGGACAGGGCAGGGCAGAGCACAGGTCGTGCCCGACGCGAGCCCGGAGTCGGGCGCGGGCGGGGCGGCCCGGCGGGCGAGGCCGGCGGGGCGCTCGCGGCCGCCGGTTGGGGGCGGGGGCCGATCGAGGAGGCCCACGCGGCGCGCGAGCAGGCGGGCAGCCTGCTCGCCGAGGGCGACGTCCCGTCCGGCGAGGCGGCGGCCTTCCTCGGCGCGCTGCTGCCGGGATCGGGCGCCCTGTTCACCGCCGCCTCGGTGATGGACAGCCCGCTCTGGGCCTGGGCGATCGGCGAGGTGCTCGGCCGGCAGGACGGCGGCGTGCCGGCCTGGCAGCGCCTCGGCGTGTCGTCGTCGGCGCTCGCCGCAATGCTGCGCGACACGCCTTGGCTGGTCGTCGGCGCGCAGGTCGGCCACCCTGTCGGGCAGGCCGACGTCATGGCGCTGCAGACCCTGGCCGGCCCGCTGCCGGACCTGCTGCGGCTGGGCGTGGACCCGCGCACGGCGCTGACCCTGCAGCTCGGCTGGGAGGCGGCGTTGCTGGGCGGGCCGGACCCGGTGACCGGGGACACCCTGCCGCCGCTCTGGCGGAGCTGGGGGCTGGAGGCGCCGGACAGCCTCGCCGCGCTCGCGGAGATGGCCGGCGCGGGCGGCAGCGCCGCCGTGGCCGCCCACCCGGCGGAGCGGCCGAGCGCGGTCGCGGCGCTGCTGCTGGGCCTGCTGCCGGTGGCGCAGGCGGTGCCGGAGCCGGTGCGGGCCGCGGTGCGGCTGTCGCCGGTCGCGGCGCTGCTGGGGCCGGCGGGGCTGGGCGGGCTTCGGCCGGCCGAGGGCGGGATCGGGTTCGCCGGCGCCGGGAGCGTGATTGCGGTGCACGGCCGAGCCGGCGGGCCGGTGCTGCTGGCCCGCCAGGGCGAGGGCGGGCTGCGTATGCCGGCCGGCGCGGGATCGCCGCTGGTCGTGGGCGGGTCCGCGATCCCCGGCGCCTCGCTGACGCTCGCCTCCGGCCTGGCGGGTCAGAGCCCATGCGTGCTCGCCTCCTGGCAAGGCAGCCAGGACGCCGCGGCTCTTGCCTCGCTGCTCGCGGTGGCGTTGGCGGTGGCCCCTGCCGCTATCGTCGCCGCGGAGTGGACGATCCCGCTTGACGGGTCCGCCGCGCGGGGCTGGCTCGTCGCGGAGGACGGCACCACCGTTCACGCCGGACCCGCCGCCGGGGAGCCCGACGGAGTGTTCGCAGGCCCGGCCCGGCCCGCGACGGTGCGGCGGATGCTGCATCTCGGCGCCGACCGGCGGGGGTCGGGCCATGGCCGGCTCGATGCGCACGTGAGCCATGGCGAGCAGCGGCCCGTCGCGATTGACCTGGCCCCGGCGCGGCCCGCGACGCCCTGCTGGCGGCTGGACGACACGCGTAGCCTGGTGGCGGTCGGGGCAGCGGGTCCACAGGCGGCGTCGGTGCGCGCGGCCGAGCTGTACCGCAGCCTCCTGGAGGGCGATGCGACCCTCGACCTGCTGCAGCCTGGCGAGGGCATGGCCACCTGGGAAGGCTCGCCGCTCTGGCTGGCGCTGGCCGGGATACGCAAGCCGTCCCGCCTCGGCGTGGCGCTGAACGGGTCGGTGCCGGCGCGGGTGGAGCTGCTGCATCTGCAGGACGGCACTTGGCATGTGGAGCACGCCGGCGGGCCCTACACGGCCCCGCGGCGCCGGCTGCACGCGGCGGATGCCGCCGAGACCTCGGCCCTCCTGACGGACGTCCTCTACGGCGTGCCGGAGCAGGTGGCCGGCGCGCGGGCACAACGCAGTCTCGGTGGTTTCGCGAGGACGCGCGCGCGTACCGGGGGTACCTGGACACCATCGGCTGAAAGCCCCGCCTCCGATGCTGATCCGCTTCAGGACGCCTGGCGTGCAAGGGAAGCCTGGGCGGCCGTTGCCCGCGACTGGGCTAGGATCGCGGCTGCGCTTGACGGCGTGGCGGCCGTGCCGGCACCGGGGCTGGGCGGCGTCGCGCAGCAGGAAGAAGATCTGATCGACCACGCGGGAGGAAGCGGTTCGCCGGACAGGATGTGGACGGCCTGGCAAGGAATGGACGGTCCGGACGCGCCTGCGACGTCGCCTCGGACACTGCCTGGATGGGCACCGGCACACGGGGCGGCCCTGGCCGTCGCCCTGTGCGCGGTCACCGAGGCTGTCGGGGTGAGCGGACCCGCGGGGGCGGGTGGACCGGTTGCTGCGGGATACGCGGCCTGTGCCTCCCCACCCGAGCGGCAGATGCAGAACGAGGCGCTGCAGGATGCGGGATCGGCGCTGTGGCGTCACGGCGAAGACGTGCTGGCGCGGGTTTCGAGCGGCGCGATCGGCGAGGTCTCGCGTGCGGACGGGCTGGCGCTGGCGGTGCGGCTGAGGCGTCTGCGGCTGCCCTAGGTGTTCAGTCCCAGTGTGTAATGACACACTGAGCCGACAGGCAGCGAGGGACGAGCTATGTGTAGGCGCTCGCAATCACCGCCGCTTGTGCTCGCAAATAGCGCCGTTTCCTGCTCGGATTAGGGATCTTGGCAGCTTTTGGTGATTACGCAGCAAGCAGGAGCCTGCGCCCCAGCAGGTCGAGGCTGGCGCGGCCATACATCTGTCGCTTGATGGTCTTGAGCCGATTGATCTGCCCCTCGATCTGGCCGTTGCTCCAGTCCAGGGACAGCGCCGCGTGCACGGCCGCATGGTCCGCCCGCAGGCGCTTGGCGAAGCGCTGCAACCGCGGCACGGCGCTGGTCTCTGCTTGGTGCAACCAATTATCGAGTTGAGCCGCCTTGCAACCGCGCACGAGAGCGGTGAACGCTTCTGCTGGGATTGGGATTGCCCTGCCTTGGTGGACGGTTTGCGGGCTTGGAGGCTAGGTCGTGGTCACGGCGGCCTCCATGTTGGTTTCGTAGGCCATGGGCAAGCGATAGCTCAGGCTGGAATGCAGGCGGATAGGGTTGTACCAGCCTTCGATGGTGCTGAAACACGCCATGCGGGCCTCGGCCTGTGACGCGAACCGGCATCGGCTGAGCAGCTCGGCCTCAAGGGTGGAGAAGAAGCTCTCGGCCATGGCGTTGCCCACTGGTCCCCTTGAAGGACGAACGCCTGCTTCGGCGCAGCGCTTGCCGAACGCCACGGACGTATACTGGCTGCCCTGGTCGCCGTGGTGGATGACGTCCTTCAGCCGTCGCTGGCCGACCGCCATCTCCAGCGCATCCAGCACCAGCTCGGCGCGCAGGTGGTTCGCCATGGACCAGCCGACGATCCTGCGGCTCCAGGCGTCCAGCACGACAGCCAGGTATAGGAAACCTGCCGTCGTCGGCACATAGGTGATGTCGGCGACCCACAACCGGTGCGGGTCGGTTGCAGTGAGATCGCGGTCCACCAGGTCGGGCGTCCCCGTCGCGCACCGTCGTGGCTGGGCTGCCGTGACGGTGACAGGCGCCTGCAAGCCCGGCCTCGCGCATCAGGTGCGCGATGCGCTTGCGGCTGTGCTTCTCCCCGCGTGCCTGTAGCTCGGCATGGACGCGGGGCGACCCATACGTCTGCCGCAAGGTGGCATGCACGGTC
>CAXSES010000104.1:2962-9078 GCA_964236225.1 uncultured Acetobacteraceae bacterium | reverse complement strand
GGGGCAGAGCCCCCGGCCTTCCTTCCTCGACCGGTCATCACTGGCTGCTGCTAAACCCCTATGCGGGTAGGACTCGGTCTTGTTGGTGGCCGATCAGGTGGAAATCGGGGGTGAGCAGGGCTTCACGCTCCAAGCGGAACAAAATCCGCCCTGTCTGTGCAACCGAAAGCCGCCGGAATTTGAGTTCATCAGTTCGCGTAGCAGTGCTTCTGCTTGCCCATCGCGACCAGCTGGTTTGCCCGCTTCGTCGCCGCCTCGCCCTTGCGGTCCGCTGCCGCAGCGCGGACCGCGTCCATCTCCGACATCTCGGACACGCCGGCGGTCTGCGAGGTCGTGGTGCCCTTGTGCGCCGCGGTCGCGGTCGCCCCGGCGGAGGTCACGATGGCGTTCTGCGCCTCGACTTGGCTGGTGATCTGATCACAGCTCAGCGCCGCATCGGCAGGCAGAGCGGCGGTGGCGGCGCCGGTGGGGCTGCTCCCCGATCCGGGAGGAGGCGCCGCGCCGGCGCCTGCGACGGGCTCGGGTGTGGTCGCGCACGCTCCCAGCAGCAGGCAGGCGGCGGTGGCAAGGACGATACGGTTCAAGGGGTCAACTCCACATCAGGTCGTCTGGCCGCTCCGGCGCAGGGCATGGCCGGATGCGGTCGGTTCAGGCCGCGGGCGACAGCGAGCCGCGATCCCCGGGCCTGCCACGATGGGCGAAACCCCTGAAGGGCGCCAGCACCTACTTCTCCTTCTCGAACCGGTCCTGGGCCGTCTTGAACTGCGTGGTGTAGTCGCCGAAGCCCGCGTACACCCGCGCCTGGATCTGGGTGGCCTCGTGGCTGATCGCCGCCATGCGGCTCTTCGCCGCGGCGCTGATCGCCTCCATGTCGGAGTTGGCCTGCTTCATCACGCAGGCGTCCCAGGTCTTTGCCTTGGCCTCGTAGTCGTTCACCACGTCGGTGCTGCGGTTGTACTTGGCACGGTCGCTCAGATCGAGCACCGGCCGCGTCGGCTCCGCGCCGCATGCCTGCGGCAACCACGCCGACCCGCCTGCGGCCGCGTCTCCCGCGGCGGCGCCCGGGGTGCCGGGCGCCGAAGGCTCGGGTTGCGCGATCGCCTGTCGGCAACCGATCGAGAGAAGCAGGACAAGCCAGGGCAGGTGCCGCGTCATCGACGATCTCCTTGCATCATCGCCGCGACGCTAGAGCAACGCCGGCCACGAGGAAATCACCCGCGTCCCTGCCGGCCCTGCCCCAGCCACGGTGCCCCGTGCGCGCCTCTCGACGGCACCGCGCGACGTTCACGGTAGCGGGACACCCGCGCAAGGCTGCGAGCCTGGCGCGCAGACCCGGTCCGGCCTGCTCCCCAGGAAGGCAAGGGCAGCCCGGTCGCCTGCCGGACGACCGCGTGGCAACCGCGGCGTCCCCCCTGCGCTTGCATCGCACTCATGCCGCACTGCGCCATGCTCGGCCTTGATGGCACAACCTTTGCTTGATAATGACGCAACGGCATCATCCGGTGCGGCGAAGATTGCACATGGTCAAACCACCATGCGATTTGTCGCGTGCCCGAATTGAGGAGGCTGACTTGGTCGAACAAATCATCCACTACATCGTGCTCAGCGGCGGGCTGCTCGCCATCATGCCGCTTCTGTTCGTGCTCACGCTGGCCGTCGGGCTGGAGCGCTGGTGGCTGCTGGGCCGCACGGTGCGCTCCGGCAAGCGCGTGCAGGCGGCGATGCGCACCATCGGCTATCGCGACATCGACGGCCTGCGCGCCATTGCCCGCCAGGAGAGCAAGACGCTGCAGGGCCACCTGGTCAATACCGCGATCGCATCCTGTGGCGAAAGCGCCGAGGAGATGGATGGCCATCTGGAGGAGGAGATCATGGAGTCCATGCCGCGCCTGACGCGGCTGATGTGGATCCTCGACACCTCGGTGACGATCGCGCCCCTGCTCGGCCTGTTCGGCACCATCATCGGCATGATCCAGGCGTTCAACGTGCTGTCCAGCCATGGCGGCCCGGCCGAAGTGACCGGCGGCATCGCCGACGCGCTGGTCTCCACCGGCGCCGGCCTGATGATCGCCATCGTCGCGGTCTACTTCATGAACTACCTCAACACCAAGATGCGCCAGATCGTGCACCAGATGGAGCTGATCAAGCTCGGGCTGGTCAACCGCTACCACGGCAACGGCGTCGTCCACGACACCGGCGCCACGCCGCTGCGCCGGCCGATGCCGGTCGCGCAGGGGGCCTGAGCCATGGCCCGCAAGCGTTCCCTCCTCGAGGAGCCGCACGCGCGTCTCGAGATCGTGCCGATGATCGACATCATGATGTTCCTCCTGGTGTTCTTCGTGATGATCGCGCTGCGCATGATCCCCGATGCCGGCGTTACCATGCAGCTCCCGGGGGCGGCCACGGCGTCGCAGATGCCGGCGACCCAGGTGGTGATCGCCATCGACAAGGACGACGTGATCCACATCCAGGACCAGACCTACAGCCTCGACGCGCTGCAGGCCTACCTGGCCGGCGTGAAGCAGACCAAGGTCACCAACGTGGTGATCGCGGCCGATAAGTCGATCAACTTCCAGCAGGTCATGGACGTGATGGACACGGTACGAAAGACCGGCATCACCGACGTCGGGCTGGCGACCAAGCAAGAGTAAGCAAGGCAGGGCTCTGCCGCTGCTTCAAGGCGGAGACCAGCCAGGGGCAGCGCCCCTGGACCTGCGCACGTCAAGGCTCCTTCGAAATGCCGGGATCTGGGAGGCGGCCTTGCCTCTCAGCCTTTTCCTTTTTCTTCCAGCCCCTCAAGGCCCATGAAGCACCTGATCGCCGCCGCCAGCCTCGCCCTCGTCGCCACTGCGGTCCACGCCGAGGAAGGCATGTGGACCCTCGACAACCTCCCCATGAAGCAGATGCAGCAGGCCTATGGCTTCACGCCTGCGCCGGACTGGATCGCGCGCGTGCAGGGCGCCTCTCTGCGTCTCGCCCAGGGCTGCTCCGGCTCGTTCGTCTCCGCGGACGGCCTAGTGATGACCAACCACCACTGCGCCAACGCCTGCCTGTCGCAGCTCTCCGACGCCGGCCACAATTACATGCAGGCTGGCTACAGCGCGGCAAAGCGCGAGGAGGAGCCGCGCTGCCCCGACCTGGAGCTGAACCAGCTCGACAGCATCACCGACGTCACTCCCGCGATGGGCGAGGCGACGAAGGGCAAGACCGGCTCGGACTACGTCCGCGCGCAGCGCGCGGCCTCCAGCAAGATCGAGACCGATTGCGTCGCCGGCGACGCCGCCACCTGGCGCTGCGACGTGGTCAGCCTTTACCAGGGCGGCCGCTACGCGCTCTACAAGTATCGCCGCACCCAGGACGTGCGCCTGGTGTTCGCGCCATCGCAGGACATCGCGTTCTTCGGCGGCGACCCCGACAACTTCAACTTTCCCCGCTATGACCTCGACCTGACGTTCCTGCGTGCCTACGCGGACGGCAAGCCGCTGCACCCGACCTATTTCCCGTTCTCGGCGAACGGACCCAAGGCGGGCGAGCTGGTGTTCACCGAGGGCAATCCCGGATCGACCAGCCGGGACGAGACCGTGGCGCAGCTCACCACGCTGCGCGACGCCACCCTGCCGCGCGTCCGGACCCTGTACTCGACGCTCGACGGCGTGCTGTGGGAGTACAGCCGCCGCGGGCCGGAGCAGGCCAAGCAGGCGCAGGACGCCGTGTTCGGCGTCGAGAACACGCTCAAGGTGTTCGAGGGCTGGCAGGGCACGCTCGCCGACCCTGCGATGTTCGAGCGCAAGCGCGACGCGGAGGCGGCGTTGAAGGCGTGGGTCGACGCCGATCCGGCACGCAAATCCGATTACGGCGATCCGTGGTCCGCGATTGCGGCCGCCGAGACGCGCGATCGCCAGTTGTCGCCCCGCTACGCCATGGTCGAGGGGCGCCGTGGCCGCGCCGCGGGCTTCGACTCCGTGCTGTTCGCCCGCGCCCGCACCCTGGTCCGCGCCGCCGCCGAGCGCGCCAGGCCCGACGCCGACCGCCTGCCCGAATACCGCGACGCCAACCTGCCGGCCCTGCAGCAATCGCTGTTCTCCGCAGCGCCGATCTACCCCGAGTTCGAGCGCACGACGCTGGCCTTCTCGCTCACCGCGCTGCGCCAGACGCTTGGCGCCGACGACGCCTTTGTCCACCAGGTGCTGGGGCAGGCCTCTCCGGAACAGCTCGCCGACCGTCTGGTGGGCGGCACGAAGCTGGCCGACCCCGCGCAGCGCCGCACGCTCTGGGACGGCGGCGCGGCCGCGATCGCCGCCTCCACCGATCCCATGGTCGTGCTCGCCCGCGATGTCGATCCCGCCGCCCGCGCCGTGCGCAAGCAGCACGAGGACGAGGTCGAGGCCGTGCTCGCCAAGAACAGCGAGACCATCGCCCGCGCCCGCTTCGCCCGCGACGGCACCTCGAACTACCCTGATGCCACCTTCTCCCCGCGCATCTCGTACGGCACGGTGAAGGGCTGGACAGAGGATGACGGGCGCGAGGTGGCGCCGTTCACCGACATGGCCGGCCTCTACGCCCGCGCCACCGGCAGCGATCCGTTCAGGCTCCCGCAGGACTGGCTCGATGCGAAGGGACGCCTGGACCCGCACACGCCCTTCGACTTCGCCACCACCAACGACATCATCGGCGGCAACTCCGGCAGCCCGGTGGTGGACCGCGACGCCCATGTCGTCGGGCTGATCTTCGACGGCAACATCCACTCCCTCGGCGGCGACTTCGCCTATGACCCGCGCCAGAACCGCGCCGTCGCCGTCGATACCGCGGCCATCCTCGCGGCCTTGCGGCAGGTCTATCGCAACGACGCGCTGGCGGACGAGCTGACGGCCTGGACGCGCAAGCCGGGGCAGTGAGGAGGCAAGGCCAGGGCTCCGCCCTGGACCCGCTGGGGGCAGCGCCCCCAGACCCGCATTCGATGAGGCCGGCGGCACGCAGCCACGGAGTGTGCCGCAGGCCTCCAACAAATGGTTTCCAAAGGCCTCGGCCTTTGGCGGAGTCCAGAGGCAGAGCCTCTGGCCTTCCTTCCTGATGGCCCGCCCTCCAGGCCCGCCCCTAGAGACCCTGATGCGTCTGCGCGACATCGCCCGGATGCACCTGATGTTCGGCGGCGACCTGCTGCGCACCGGCCGCGCCGACGAGGCAGAAGCTTACCTGCGCGCCGCCCTGCTCGTGGACCCTAGCCTGACGCCGGCGATCGGCCTGCTCGCCCGCGCCCTGCTCGACCTGCTGCGCCCCGACGAGGCGATCGTCCTGCAGCGCGAGGCCGCGCGTCGCGAGCCAGGCAACATGTTCCACCGCGGCACGCTCGGCGCGATGCTGCTCACCGCCGGGCGCTACCGGGAGGGCTGGGCGGAGTGGGCCGCCACACGCTCGCTCACCCCGCGCCTCGCCGCTCCTGAGCGCGAGTGGGATGGCCGCGTCGAGCTGCGCGGCCGCACGCTGCTGGTGATCTGCTGCGACGGCTTCGGCGACGCGTTCCAGTTCTGCCGTTACGTCCCCGCGCTGGCAGAGCGCGGCGCGCGCATCGTGCTCGCCTGCCAGGCGGAGGCCGCGCCGATCCTTTCGCGCCTGCCCGGCGTCGCGCAGGCCGTGGACCGCGCGAAGCCCCTGCCCCGCCATGATTTGTGGACCGAGGACAAGATCCTGCCGATGCGGTTCGCGACCGAACCGGACACCATCCCGCTCGCGCAGGGCTATCTCGCCGCCGATCCCGGGCGGGTCGCCGCGTGGACCCGCCGCCTGCCGCCCGGCCGGAAGATCGGCCTGGTCTGGGGCGGCAACCCGCAGAACGACCAGGACGGCACCCGCTCGCTGCCCCCGGGCCAGGCCGCGGCGCTGCTGCGGCCGATCCTGGCGCGTGGCGGCGCGCAGTGTGTCAGCTTCCAGCACGGCCCGCGCCGTGCCGAGGCCGCCACGCTGCCCGGCGTTCTCGACATCGCCGGCGAGCTGGGCGATTTCGGCGAGACCGCCGCGGCACTCGCCTGCATGGACCTGCTGATCGGCGTGGAGACCGCTACCACCCACCTTGCCGCCGCGCTGGGACGGCCGACCTGGGTGCTGCTGTCCCGCCGCCC
>CAXSES010000104.1:0-2862 GCA_964236225.1 uncultured Acetobacteraceae bacterium | reverse complement strand
GGCTCGTCCCCGCCTTGAAGCAGGGGCGGGTCCGGGCAGAGCCCGGCCTTGCTCGCTGGTGTCAGGCTTCGACGGTCTGGGCCGCCGTCTCGACCGGGTGCCCCAGATAGTGCGACAGCACCTCCGCAGGGCGCCCGTCCTCGCGGACTCGTCCGTGGTCCATCCAGATCACCCGGGTGCACCATTCCAGCATGATCGCCGGCTGGTGCGATGACAGCACCAGGATCTCCGCCCCGCGCACCACGCTCTCCAGCCGCGCGCGCGCCTTGGCGAGGAAGTCCGCATCCCCGGCGAGGAACCACTCGTCCATCAGCAGCACCTCCGGGCTGACCGCCGTGGCCATCGCAAAGCCCAGGCGCACCACCATGCCGGAGCTGTAGAACCGCACGGGGAGGTCCATGAACTCGCCCAGGCTTGCGAACTCCGCGACATCCTCCGCCAGCCGGCGGGTCTGCGTCTTGCTGTAGCCGTTGTACAACCCGCGGAGCATGATGTTCTCGCGCCCGGTCAGCTCCATGTTCATGCCGAGGTTGGTGTCGAGCATGGCGGTGACCACGCCGTCCACCTGCACCCGGCCGACCACCGGCTCGTAGATCCCGGCCATGGTGCGCAACAGCGTGGTCTTGCCCGCGCCGTTGCCGCCCACCAGGCCGAGCCGGTCGCCGCGCGCGAGCCGGAGCGAGACGTCGCGCAGCGCCTGCACCACCACGCGCTTCTGGCGGTCCTCCCCGAGACGGCCGGAGGCGGCGGCGAACACGGTCTTCTTCAGGGAGCGCGAGCTGCCATGATAGAGCGGGAAATCGACCGACAGGTTGTCGATCGTGACCGAGCTCATGGCGCGACCCCGCTGTCAGCCAGCAGGCAGCGCCGGGTTTTCCCTCCGCCTGCCATTTCAATGGCCCAGGCGGGCCATCGGGATTTTTGGTGAGCTGCGCCCGGAGCCGTCAAAGGCCTGAACCTCTTGGAGACCCGCTCCCTGGGCAAGGGACTCCACCGGCGAGTCCTGGGCGGTGTCCGCAAACCCTGCTCCCTGGCAATGAGCCTCCGGCCTTCCCTGCTCCAGCGGCCGCGTCCAGGCCTCACCGGCCTCACACCCAGAACGCCAGCCGCGAGCGCACGCGGGCGAACACCAGCCACGACGCTGCCCACAGCAGCACGCTGAAGCCCAGCGCGGAGCCCCATGCGAGCGCGGACGGCGCCTGCGACAGCAACGGGCCGCGCACGATTTCGAGCAGGCCGTCGAACGGGTTGAGAGGCAGCCACCAGCCGCGCGCGCCGAGCTGCTCCGGCTTCCAGACCACCGGGGTGATGTAGAACGCGATCTGCACGATGGAGCCGACGATCGGCGGGATGTCGCGGAAGCGCGAGCACAGAGTGCCGAGCAGAAGGCAGCAGGCGAAGGCGTCCACGAGCCAAAGCAGCAGGCCGGGCAGCGCCATCAGCGCCTCGCTGCCGGGCAGCAGCCCGTAGATCGCGAACACCACGACGAAGACGACCACGTTGTGCGCCAGCACCAGGACGTTGCGCACCACGACGCGGATCGCCTGGAGGAAGAACGGCATGCGCACCGAGCGGATGGTGCCCTCCGCCTGGGTGAAGGCGTTGCAGGCGTCGCCGATGAGCTGGCTGATCGCGTTCCACATCACCAGCGAGACCGCGATGAACGGCAGAAACTCGCGCAGGTTGATGCCGAACAGCGTGCCGTACACCGCGCCGAGCGCACCCACCATCACCGCGGTCGACAGGGTCAGCCAGAACGGCCCCAGCACCGAGCCGCGGTAGCGCAGCTTGATGTCGAGCCAGCCCAGCGTGACCGCCAATCGCCACAGCCTCACCCCGTCGGCCACGTCGCGCACCGCGAGGCGGTTGCGCGCGAGGCGGGTGGAGTCGGCTTTCAGGTCGAGGTGGGAACCCACCAGGGACTGGGCCGGATGATCGAGAGTGACGCTCATGGCGGGTCGCGGATACTCCTTCGCACCCGGGCAGGCAACGCCGCACCGGCCCGCATGGCGGTCGGGTCGGTGCGGCGGCCAACGCAGCAGGCAAGGCCGGGCTCTGCCCGGACCCGCCAGGGCGAGCCGCCCTGGAGACCGGCGTTGCCCAGGACCGTGTTCCGGCAACGATCTGTCGATTGGCAGGGACGTGTTTTCGCAAGAGTCGCGGCCTCCGGACCGGTCAGTCCGATTGTCCGGATACGATCCAAGTAATGGACTTCAAAGGCGAGCCTTTGGCGGAGTTTGAGGCAGAGCCTCGACCCTGCCTTCTTCCTCCGCCTCTCGCCGCCACGACTTCGTGTTGCTTCAATCCGTGGGCCACTGTAAGGGGTTAGATAGAGTTCCTGACGGGCCGTGTGAGCGGCAGCCAGCCCGGCTGCCGCTTCTAGCCGCATCTCCCGCGCCGGATCTCTCGCGCCGGATTGCGGGCGTCCTTCCTGTCGCTGCACGGTCTCGCCATGACGGAGGCTTCTGCCGGATGTCCAGCCCGCTTCCCGCCCAGGTCAACTCCCGCAGCCTGACCGCGCACCCGGCTGCGGACCCGTCACGCTCCCGAAACCCGGCCCTGTCGCGGCTGCGTCTGCTGGGCGCCGCCGGCGCCCTCGCCCTGGTCTCCGCGTGCGCCAGCCACGCGCCCCAGCTTTCCGAGACCCAGGAAGCCGCGCAATACGCCGCCCACGCCCGCGGCGACTACAGCCCGCCCGGCCCGCCAGAGGACCCGTGGGGTCCCTACATCACCGAGGCGTCCACCCGCTTCGACGTGCCGGACCGCTGGATACGCGAGGTCATGCGCGTCGAGTCGGGCGGACGGCTCTACCATAACGACACCCTGGTCACCTCGCCGGTGGGGGCCATGGGCCTGATGCAG
>CAXSES010000103.1:0-9314 GCA_964236225.1 uncultured Acetobacteraceae bacterium | reverse complement strand
TCCGCTCCGCCTTCTACGACGTGCCCGCCCTGCGCGCCGGCACCGCCCGGCTCTACCCCATCGAGCACGGAGAACTCGGCCCCGTCTCCGGCCTCGACGTCCTCCACCTGCAATGCCATTTCGGCTACGACAGCCTGGTCCTCGCCCGCGACGGCGCCCGCGTCACCGGCCTGGACTTCTCCCCCGCCGCCATCGCCGCCGCCCGCGCCCTCGCCGACGACCTCGGCCTCTCGCCCCGCGCCCGCTTCGTCGAGGCCGACCTCCACGACGCGCCCACCGCCATCGACGCCCCCGCCGGCTTCGACCTCGTCTTCGTGAGCTGGGGCGCCCTGATGTGGCTCCCCGACATCGACCGCTGGGCCGGAATCGTCGCGCACTTCCTCCGTCCGGGCGGCCGGCTCTACCTCGCCGACGGCCACCCCTGCGCCCTCTCCCTGCGCTGCGACCCCGGCCCCGTGCTGCGTCCCGGCACGCCCTACTTCAGCCCCGGCCCCCACCCCTCCGACGACCCCGCCGATTACGCCGACGACGCCGCGATGCTGACCAACACCCGGATGTACACCTTCCAGCACACCCTTGCCGCGATCGTCACCGCGCTGGCCCACGCCGGCCTGGCGGTGGAGTTCCTTCACGAGCACGACGCCCTGCCCTGGCGCCTCTACGACGTCCTGCGCGCCGACCCGGACCGCATGTTCCGCTGGCCGCACCAGGCGTGGCTGCCGCTCGCCTTCTCGGTGTCCGCGCGACGGGCTTGACAGGCAAGCAAGGCCAGGGCTCTGCCCTGGACCCGCCAGGGGCGAGCCGCCCCTGGACCGGCGCTTTCTTAAGAAATGGATTCCAAAGGCGTGCCTTTGGCGGAGTTTGAGGCAGAGCCTCAACCTTGCTTCCTTCGCTGGCCCGGTTCCCGCCCGCCCCGCTTCGCGCTACGCTCCCCGCCCGCACCGGAGGACCGCGACCATGGCAACAGCAGTGGCAGGCGGCTCCCGCTCCTGGCTCGACCGCCTCTGGGCCTCGATCGCCGACCGTGGCACGCCCTACGCCCCCGTCCCCGACCCAGGCGCCGACCCGCTCGACCGCGCCCGCCTGCTCACCCACGCGATGCTGTCCCAGCGCGGCGAGGCCTCCGGCGCCGCCATCGCCCGCGAGCTGCAGGCCGCCGCCCGCGCGCTGTCCGACCCGCAGTTGCTGGAGTTCTACCGCT
The DNA here is from genome assembly GCA_964236225.1 of uncultured Acetobacteraceae bacterium. Lineage (GTDB taxonomy): Bacteria > Pseudomonadota > Alphaproteobacteria > Acetobacterales > Acetobacteraceae > CAXSEF01. The sequence continues at coordinate 8,113 of CAXSES010000103.1, read as the reverse complement.
TCCTGTCCGACGGCTTCGGCCCCGACCCTGACGCCCTGCGCCGCGCCGCCGAGGCCTACCTCGCGCACCCCGACGCGCACACCGCGTCCCGCCTGTTCGACGCCGCGGAGCCCGCCCGCCAGGAGCTGCTGCGCCGGATGAACATGAGCCCGGGCGGCACGGCGGCGCTGGTGGCGATGCGCCGCGACCTGCTGGCGCGCGCCCGCCACGACCCGGCGATCCGCCCGCTCGACACCGACCTGCGCCACCTGTTCGGCTCGTGGTTCAACCGCGGCTTCCTGGAGCTGCGCCGCATCGACTGGCAGACCCCCGCCGCCACGCTGGAGAAGCTCATCGTCTACGAGGCGGTGCACGAGATCACCGGCTGGAGCGACCTGCGCCGGCGGCTCGCGCCCGACCGCCGCTGCTTCGCCTTCTTCCACCCCGCCCTGCCCGGCGAGCCGCTGATCTTCGTCGAGGTCGCGCTCACCGAGGGCCTGGCCACCGCTGTGCAGCCTTTGCTCGCCCGCGACGACGAGACCGGCGCCGCCACGCTCGACGCAGAGCGCCGCGCCCGCGCCGAGCGGGCCGACACCGCGATCTTCTACTCGATCTCCAACTGCCAGGACGGCCTGCGCGGCGTCAGCTTCGGCAACTTCCTCATCAAGCAGGTGGTGGAGGAGCTCAAGACCGAGCTGCCGCAGCTCCGCCGCTTCGCCACCCTCTCGCCCGTGCCCGGCTTCCGCCGCTGGATGGAGCAGCGCCTCGCCGACGCCGCCAGTCCGCCCGCCGAGGACCTGGCGCCGCCTGCCCCCACGGACGCCGCGGCCCCTGCGGAGGCGTCCCCCGCGGCCGTCCCGCCCGCCAGGCCCGCCCTCCGCCCAGTGCCCCCGCCAGTGCCCCCGCCGCTGCTGCGCGACGACGAGGTCGAGGCGCTGCGCGGCTCCTGCGAGCACGCCGGCGACCCGCTCTCCCTGTGGCGCGACGCGCTGGCGGCCGCCCCCTGGCTCGACGACGCCGGTCAGGGCGAGGCCGTCCGCCGCCCGCTGCTGCGCCTGTGCGCCGCCTACCTGACCGACAGCCGCGACGGCCGCGGCCCCGCCGATCCGGTCGCGCGCTTCCACCTTGGCAACGGCGCGCAGCTCGAGCGCATCAACTGGCTCGGCAACGTCGCGCCGCGCGGCATCGGCGAGTCCTACGGCCTGATGGTGAACTACCTCTACGCGCCCGACCGCATCGAGGCGAACCACGAGGGCTTCGTCCACGGCAAGGTCGCGCGCTCCGCGGCCGTCGACGCCCTGCTCGACCCGCCCCGCCCGAACGGGGCCAGGCGGCAGCTCATCCCGAGTTTCGGGCTGCTCCGGGGCGAGTAGCAGGCTGGCCTGCCTGGCCGCAGGCAGGCAAGGAAGGCCAGGGGCTCTGCCCCCATGCCTTGAAGCGGCGACCCCGCCAAAGGCTCGCCTTTGGAAACCAACACTCTAAGTTGCGCCGGGTCCAGGGGCGGCTCGCCCCTGGCGGGTCCAGGGCAGAGCCCTGGCCTTGCCTGTCCTGCCCGTGAAGCCGCCCTAGTCCGCGACATCCACCAGCCTGGCGCAGTCCGGGGGAAGCTCCGTGTGGTGCGACGCCAGGCAGGCATTGATCCTGTCGCCGTCCGGCCTCGCCTCGGCGCACATCCGGTCGATGGCTCCCGCGCAGACCCGCTCCAGCCGCTGCTGCATGGTGCGCGCCGACACGTGGCCTCCACCCGACAGGAACAGCCCGGCCGCCAGGGCCGAGGCCGCGCCGCGCCGGATCATGGCCGGGGCGGCGGCGTGACGCTCACCTTGATGCTGGCGTAGTAAGCGGCGAGGTTGGCGATGTCCTCCTCGCTGAGCGGGGCGGCGACCGTGTTCATGATCTCGTTCTTGCGCTCGCCCGAATGGTAGGCCTGCAGCGCGGAGGCCAGGTAGCCCTGCACCTGGCCGGCGAGGTTCGGCGCCTCCGCCAGCCTGGAGAGGCCGTCGCGCCCGTGGCAGGTGGTGCAGCCCGCCGTCCTGATCCGCTGCGCCCCGATCTCGGCCGAACCGGCGGCCGGCTGGTCGTCGGCGCGCGCAGCCGCCGCGCCCGGCGGCGCCAGGGCCAGGACGCAGGCCAGGACGCGGACCGAGGAACGCGCCCGCACCCGCGCCACGCCCCCGGCGTTCGAGGCTTCGCTCATGGCATGCTCCGGGAGAGGAGGCCGGACGATGCCGCCCGGCCCGTGGGCGAGGCTACTTCGGCGCCTCGTAGGTGATGCGGTAGACCGCGCCGGCCAGGTCGTCGGAGACCAGCAGAGAGCCGTCGCGCATCTGCTCGACGTCCACGGGGCGGCCGTTGTACTCGCCGTCCTCGTCGAGCCAGCCCTCCGCGAACGGCCTGGAGCCTTCCGGAGCCTTGCCGTCGGCGTCGAGCCTGGTGACCATCACGCGCGCGCCCACCGGCACGGTGCGGTTCCAAGAGCCGTGCTGCGCCGAGAAGATGGCCCCCTGGTACTCCTTGGGGAACATGCGGCCGGTGTAGACCGTCATGCCCAGATCGGCGGCGTGGGCGGTCTCCTCGACCACGGGGAACACCGCGTCGGCGGGCGGCGCCTGGTCCTTGTACTCGGCCGTGCGGGTGTGCCCGCCGCCGTACCAGGGGAAGCCGAAATTCTCGCCGATCTTGGTGGCGTGGTTGAGCTCGCCCACCGGCTGGTCGTCGCCCATGCCGTCCACCTGGTTGTCGGTGAACCACAGGGTCTTGTCCCTGGGATCGAAGTCCATGCCCACGGAGTTGCGGATGCCGTGCGCAAAGACCTCGCGGTTGGAGCCGTCGCGGTCCATCCGGACGATGCCGCCCATGCCGACCTTGTCGTAGAGGGCGTACTTGTCGGGCGCATAGACGTTGTACGGCTGGCCGAGCGCCACGTACAGCTTGTTGTCCGGACCGACGCGGCAGACTCGCGCCGAGTGGTTGAAGCTCTGCTCCGCGGCAGGGATCAGTTCGCCCTGCCTGACCACCGTCGCGACCGCCACGTCCGGATTCTCGTAGAAGAACTCCGCCGCCGGAAAGGCGAGGATGCGGTTCTGCTCGACCGAGTAGAGGAAGCCGTCCCTGGAGAAGCAGAGGCCGTTGGGATTGTTGAACCCCACGCCGGGCGCGAACTCGCGCACGTCCTCCGCGGCGCCGGTGTGCCCGCGGTCGGTCAGGCTGTACACCTTGGTCTTGCGGGTGGAGACGAAGGTCACCACGCCCTGCGGCCCGACCGCGATCATGCGCGCGTCCGGCACCAGCGCGTAAAGGCTGATCCTGAAGCCAGGCGGCATCCTCACCGTCTCCAGCGTCTTGCGGATCGCCGCCGCCTGCGCGCCGCCCTGCGGCACGGCGGCGAGGTTCGTCGCCCCCGTGGACTTGAAGTCCTGCAGCCTGGCCAGCGTCGGGTCGGTCTTGTCGTTGACCGGGGCGCCCGAGGGCGGGTTGTCCGTGATGGTGGCCGGCTGGGCAAAGGCGGGGCCGGGACCGCAAAGCAGGGCGCCGAGGGCGCAGGCCGTCAGCAGCGACTTCATGATCGTTCTCCCGTCTGGCCGGGGGTTCAGGCTCCCCGGCCTTGTTGATGCGCGTGAGTACGAGGGTATGAGGCGCCGACGCCGTTGCCAAGCCGAACTTCGACGTCGCCTCGCGCAGGCGGCGCCCGCCTCCCGGCCCTGCTTTCCGCCTCCCCCTTCCGCCCGGACTGCTCTAGACCGGGCCGGCAAGCCGCCCGCGTGCCCGCCCCGGGGCATGACAAGGCCGGCGCGACGGAGGAACCGCGAATGTCGACCACTGCCCGGATCGCCCCCCTGTCCAGGACGGCGCGCACGCCCTTGAACCCGCAGCAGGTCATCGGCTTCTGGGCCGCCTGGTTCGGCTGGGCGCTCGACGGCATGGACAGCGTGATCTACGCCCTGGTGCTCAGCCCCGCGCTGAGCGAGCTGCTGCCCCGCTCCGGCCTCGCCGCGACCCCGGCCACGATCGGCTCCACCGGCTCGATCCTGTTCGCCGTCTTCCTGGTCGGCTGGGGCCTGTCGTTCATCTGGGGCCCGGTCGCCGACCGCTACGGCCGCACCCGCACGCTCGCCGCCACCGTGATGATCTACGCCGTGTTCACCGGCGCCGCCGCCTTCTCGCAGAACATCTACGAGCTGGGGCTGTTCCGCTTCCTCGCCGGCATCGGCATCGGCGGCGAGTGGGCGATGGCCGGCACCTACGTCGCCGAGTCCTGGCCCGAGGATCGCCGCAAGATGGGCGCCGGCTGGCTGCAGACCGGATACTACGCCGGCTTCTTCCTGGCCGCCGCCCTCAACCTCACCGTCGGCGCGACCTACGGCTGGCGCGCGATGTTCCTCTGCGGCCTCGCCCCGGTCGTCGTCAGCCTCGTCACCCTGTTCAAGGTCGAGGAGCCGAAGCGCTGGACGCAGGCGCACGACCCGGCCCTGCCCGCAATCCGCCGCGCAAGCCCGCTCGTCCGCATCTTCCAGGCGCCCTGGCGCGGCCGCACGCTGTCCATGTCGCTGCTGCTCACCGTCGCGGTGATCGGCCTGTGGGCCGGCTCGGTCTACGTCCCCACCGCCTCCATCCAGCTCGCGCGCCGCGCCGGCATCACCGCCAGCGGCCCGGTCGTCGCCTCGCTGTGCACCGGCCTGCTCTCCATCGGCACCATCCTCGGCTGCATCGCCGCCCCCGTCCTGGCCGAGCGCCTCGGCCGCCGCCGCGCGCTCGCGATCTACTTCGCCGGCATGCTCGTCACCATCCCGCTCGCCTTCGGCTGGGCGTTCTACCTGCCGGGCGCCTCGGCGATGCCGGCCTTCCTCGTCGTGCTGTTCTTCCTCGGCATGGCCGGCGGCAACTTCGCCATGTTCAGCCTCTGGCTGCCCGAGCTGTTCGGCACGGAAATCCGCGCCACCGCCTTCGCGTTCTGTACCTCGGTCGGGCGCTTCGTCGGCGCGGGCGTCAACTTCGCGCTCGCCGCCGCCGTCAACGGCATGGGCACGCTGGGCACCCCGGTGGCGCTCACAGCGATCGCGTTCGCCGTCGGCCTCTTGGTAATCCCGTTCGCCACCGAGACGGTGGGCGAGCGGCTGCCGGACTGAGGCCCCCGCTTCCCCGATCGGTCACGCTCGACGGCCGCATGCGATGACCACTTCAGCAAGCAAGGCCAGGGGCTCTGCCCCTGGACCCCGCCAAAGGCAGGCCTTTGGAATCCATTTGTTTAAGTGAAGCCGGTCCAGGGGGGCTCCCCCCTGGCGGGCCTGGGCGTAGCCTGCCGAAGGTTCCAACGGCCCTTTTGGGCCGTTGGAATGGCAGGCGGAGGGAGAGCCCAGCCTTGCTTCCTTGCCGGTCGCCTCCCAGGGCCGATGGCACAAGCGTGCCTTTGGCGGAGGGTCTCGGCCATGCCCGCTTCCCTCAGGCCAGCGACAGCCCCTCCGCGTAGGCTCCCGCGCCCGCCGCCCGCACCGGCTCCAGCGCCCCCGGCGCGAGCTGCGTCGAGATCTCCGCCAGCCGGTGCGCCGCCGCCACGATCCGCCCGAGCGCCTGCACCCGCGCCGCCACGCTCACCTCGTCGAGCAGCGCGTGGAACTCCCGCTCCAGCGCCGGCACCACGTGCGCGGACCCCAGGCTCACATCGTCGAGCCAGGCTGGCGCGCCCAGGGTGATGTCGAGCTGGTTGCCGAAGAAGTACAGCAGCGACCCGTCGCGGCCGTGCACCGGCGAGATGAACAGCAGGTTCCAGAACATCGAGCCGTCGCGCCGGTAGTTCACGATCCAGTCAATGCAGCCCTGCCCGGCCTCCAGGCACGCCCGGATTCGCCTCGCCGAGGCGCGGTCGGTCTGCGGCCCCTGCAGGAAGCGGCAGTTGCGCCCGACGATCTCCTCCATCCCGTAGCCGGTCAGCGCCGCGAACGCCGCGTTGGCCGCGACCATCGGGCAGTCCGGCAGATGCGGGTCCGACAGCACCATCGGCGCCGTGCTGTGCTCCATCGCCGTGGTCAGCGCCTCGCGGATCGCGCTCGCGGTCATGGCATCCCCCTCCCCGGCCGTGCCGGGCACCGGCCGTGCGGGGCACACGTGGCTCCCCGGCCGTGCCGAGCATAGGCAGCGCGCCGCGACCCGGTCCAGCGCCACGCCAGGGACGGCGCCGCCCGCCCCTGCGCAGTGCCCGTCCCCGCGCGGTCCCGGGCGCCGTCAGGAATACCCGAAGCGCGCCATCTGCTCCCCGTGCGCCGCCTCGATCCGCCCGGCCTGCGCGGGGCTCAGCACCTCGCGCCACCCGCCCGCGCGCCCCTGCCGGAAGAACGCGCCCCGGCCGGGCGGGTGCTCCACGAAGCCCGCGCGCCGCTCCTGCCCCTGCGCCACCTCGAAGCGGCTGTCCGCGACCGCGCGCGCCAGCCGCGCCTCGGGCGCCTCGAACCCGAAGAACCGGATCAGCCCGCCCGCCGCCGCCATCGTGTCCGCCACCAGGTCCTCGTAGCGCATCACGTGCACCCGCGGGCTCGCCTCGCGCGTCCAGCTCGCGACGTGCAGCGACCAGCTCCCCGGCCAGCCCAGCACCCGCGTCTCCGTCCCCCCGGTCATGGCGTCCGCGCGCCCCATGACCCCGATCGCCTCGTCGAGCCCGACCGCGAAGTGGTGGCTGTACGACACGGCGACGTCGCGCGGGTCGCGCACGACCACCACCGCGCCCCAGCTCGCCTCCGGCGTGACCAGCGGCACGCCCGCCACCACGACCGCCGCGTTGTGCGTCTTGACGAACACCACGCCGTCGCGCGCGTCGCGCAGGTCGCGGTGCACCAGGGGCCGCATCCTCTGCACGTCGGCCACGCCGTACTCCGGCGACGGCCGCGGGTCGTGCCGCCGGTAGTGGCGCGCCATGTCCTCGCTGGTGGAGAACGCGTCGAGCCGGTTGATGTCGAACGGCGCCTCGGGCTGCAGGACGAAATTGTGCAGCAGCAGGCGCAGCCAGGTGTTGCCCGACTTGGGATACGACGCCAGCCACACCAGCCTGCCCATCCAGCCCTCCGCACGCCGACGCAGGCAAGGTTGAGGCCCCGCCTCGAACTCCGCCAGGGGCAGCGCCCCCGGGCCGTGTTCCGGCCTGAAATCCGGAAAGGAAGGCCAGGAGCTCTGCCCCCATGCCTGAAGACGGGGACCCCGCCAGGGGAAGGTCCCCTGGACCGCCTCTCCTTAAGGTGCGCCGGGTCCAGGGGCGGCTCGCCCCTGGCGGGTCTGGGCAGAGCCCAGCCTTGCTTCCTTCCTCCAGGGCCGCCCCCCGTGATTTGGTGCCTCGACAACCCCGCCCCACCTGCCGAAAACAGCAGGGCAGGCAGGGGAGCGACATGGAACGCATCGGCGCGGGCGGATTGCAGGTGGCGGCGGTGCTGCACCGCTTCGTGGAGGCAGAGGCGCTGCCCGGCACCGGCCTCGACTCCTCGACCTTCTGGGACGGCTTCGCTGGCCTGGTGCGCGACCTCGCCCCGCGCAACCGTGCGCTCCTCGCCCGCCGCGACCATCTCCAGGCCCAGATCGACGCCTGGCACGACGCGCACGGCGCCGGCGAGCCCGAAGCCTACCGCGCCTTCCTGCGCGAGATCGGCTACCTGCTCGCGCCGCCCGCGCCGTTCTCCGTCTCCACCACCCGCGTCGACGAGGAGATCGCCACCGTCGCCGGCCCGCAGCTCGTGGTCCCGCTGAGCAACGCCCGCTACGCGCTCAACGCCGCCAACGCCCGCTGGGGCAGCCTGTACGACGCGCTCTACGGCACCGACGCCGTGGCCGAGACCGCGGGCGCCGAGCGCGTGCGCGCCTACAACAAGGTGCGCGGCCGCCGCGTCGTCGCCCGTGCCCGCCAGGTGCTCGACGGCGCGGCGCCGCTCGCGCAAGGCAGCCACGCCGACGCGATCGCCTACGCGATCACCGACGCCCGCCTCACCGTGACGCTCGCCAACGGCGCGACCACCGGCCTGCGCCAGCCGAGCCGCCTCGTCGGCTACACGGGCGACGGCGCCGCCCCCGCCACGATCCTGCTGCGCAACAACGGCCTGCACCTGGAGATCGTGTTCGACCGCGCCACCCCCGTCGGCGCCGACGACCTCGCCGGCAT